>JADGGV010000372.1 GCA_019689775.1 Gemmatimonadota bacterium | reverse complement strand
GTGCTCACCGCCCGAAGTCGAACCCGCAGTTCCCGCCCGCCGTCCCCGCCCGTGTTCCGCTCTTGACGCGGCCGGGCGCCTCGTCGTATCCATGACCCCTAGACATCTATGCATCGATCGCTAGGGTCAATACCATGAGCCGACGACGCAACGACGTGCTCCAGGGCACGCTCGCGCTCCTCGTGCTGAAGACGCTCGCCTCGCGCGGGCCGATGCACGGCTACGCGATCACGACGCACATCCAGCGGGCGTCCGCCGATCTGCTTCGGGTCGAGGAGGGCTCGCTCTACCCGGCGCTGCACCGGATGGAGCAGGCGGGGTGGCTGCGGGCGGAGTGGGGCGTGACGGAGAAGAACCGGCAGGCGCGCTTCTACACGCTGACGGCGGCGGGTCGGGAGCAGCTCGCGGCCGAGCAGGAGAGCTGGGCGCGGCTGAGCGAGGGTGTGGGGCGGGTGCTGAGCTACGCGTGAGCGCGGGTCCGGTCGTTCCGTTCGTCCCCGACCCGGAGCCGGGGCCGGCGCCCGGCGCCGGCGCGCCACGGCCGGCGCCGCCGGCGCCCGACGGCCGGGGCCCGTCGCTGGCACCGGGTGTCCGGCGCCGGACGGCAGCCGCTGGGCGCGGGAGCAGCGTGGAGGCGGGGGCGCAGGCGGGCGGATGCGGGAGCGACCTCGATGGCCGCGCATCGATCGTGAATCCCCGGATCCCGGAGCAGTGAAGCATGTCCTGGTACAAGCGCGTGATGAACCTGCTGCGGCCGGAGCGGCTGTCGCGGGAGCTGGACCGGGAGATCGCGTTCCATGTGGCGGAGCGCGCGGACGAGCTGATGGCGGCGGGGATGAGCGAGGCGCAGGCGCTGCGGGAGGCGCGTCGTCGCTTTGGGAACGTGGTGTTGCAGAAGGAGCGGACGCGGGAGGTGGATGTGGTGCGCTGGCTGGAGTCGGTGCTGGCGGACGTGCGCTACGCGCTGCGGGCGCTGCGCGCGAGCCCGGGCTTCGCGCTGGTCGCGGTGCTCTCGCTCGGCCTCGGGATCGGCGCGAACACGGCGATCTTCAGCCTGATCGACGCGGTGCTGCTGCGCTCGCTGCCGGTGGAGCGGCCGGAGGAGCTGGTGAAGCTCACGATGGGCGAGCCGGGGAACGACGTGTTCACGAACCCGCAGTGGGAGCAGGTCCGGGACCGGCAGGACGTGTTCTCGGGGGTGTTCGCGTTTTCCGGCGAATCGTGGGACCTGGCGACCGGCGGCGCGGCGCGCCGGATCCGGGGCGAGTGGGTGAGCGGCGGCTTCTTCCCGACGCTCGGTGTGCGCCCGGCGCTCGGCCGGCTGCTCGGTCCGCGCGACGACGTCCGCGGCTGCCCGGCGGTGGCGGTGCTGGGGCACGGCTTCTGGGAGCGGGAGTACGGTGGCGACCCGGGCGCCGTCGGCCGGACGGTGTCGCTGGACGGCCATCCGTTCGAGGTGGTCGGCGTGGCGGAGCCGGCGTTCTTCGGGGTGGAGGTCGGGCGCGCGGTCGACGTGTACGCCCCGCTCTGCGCCGAGGCGATCGTGCGCGGGAAGGACAGCTTCCTCGACCGGCGCAGCACGTGGTTCCTCCAGCTCATCGGGCGGCCTCGCCCGGGCGTCTCGCTCGCACAGGCGCGGACGCGTCTGGCCGCGATGGCGCCGGCGGTCTTCTCGGCCACGGTCCCGGCGGACTGGAAGCCGGGCACGCAGCGCGAGTACCTGAAGCGGACGCTGTCGGCGGAGCCGGCGGGGCAGGGGGTCTCCCCGCTCCGGCCGCGCTACCGGCACGCGCTCGCCGTGCTCATGGTCGTCGTCGGGCTGGTGCTGCTGAACGCGTGCGCGAACGTCGCGAACCTGCTGCTGGCGCGGGCGACGGCGCGGCGTCGCGAGCTGGCGGTGCGGCTCGCCATCGGCGCGGGGCGCGGCCGGCTCGCGCGGCAACTGCTCACCGAGAGCCTGCTCCTCTCGCTGCTCGGCGCGGCGGTCGGCGTCGCGTTCGCGCGCTGGGGGAGCGCGCTGCTGGTGCGGCTCCTGTCGACCCGCGCGGACGCCGTGTGGCTCGACCTGTCGATCGACGGCCGCGTCCTCGGCTTCACGATCGCCGTGGCGACGCTGACCGGGCTCCTCTTCGGGCTCGCGCCGGCGTGGCGCTCCGCGCGCGTCGATCCGCAGGCGGCGATGCGGGCGTCGGCGCGGAGCGTCGCCGAGGGGCACTCGCGCCTCACGCTGGTGAAGGCGCTCGTCGCCGGGCAGGTCGCGCTCTCGCTCGTGCTGGTCGTCGGCGCCGCGCTGTTGCTCGGCAGCTTCCGCAACCTGGCGACGCTCGACCCGGGGTTCCGGCGCACCGGCATCCTCCTCGTCGGCGTCGACCTGAAGGAGCCGGGGATCGCGGACGCGCGCGCGCTCGCGCTCCTGCGCGGCGTGCTCGACCGCGTCCGGGCGCTTCCCGGCGTGCGTGCGGCCAGCGCGTCGCGCGTGACGCCGGTCGGGCCCGCGCGCTGGAACGACATCATCCACGTCGACGGCTACACCCCGAGCTCCACGAACGACGCCCTCGTCTGGATGAACTCCGCGACGCCCGGCTTTTTCGCGACGATGGGCACGAGGCTCCTCGCCGGCCGCGACTTCACCGACCACGACGCACCCGGCGCGCCCCGCGTCGCCATCATCAACCGGGCGCTGGCGACGAAGTTCTTCGGCGCCTCGAGCCCGCTCGGCAGGCGCTTCCGCACGGACTCGAACGAGGCGTGGCTGGAGGTCGTCGGCGTCGTCGAGGATGCGAAGTACGTCACGCTGCGCGAGCAGCCGTCGCCGACGGCGTACGTGCCGTTGAGCCAGGAGGACCACCAGGGCGCCTGGTTCTCGCTCGAGCTGCGGACCGACGGGCCGCCCGCCGCGCTCGCCCGCTCCGTCGAGAATGCCGTCGCCGAGGTCGTCCCCGCGGCGTCCCTCGACTTCACCACCATGTCCGACCAGCTCGCCGCCTCGATCCGCCCCGAGCGGCTCCTCGCCGTGCTCTCCGGCTTCTTCGGCGCGCTCGGCCTGCTGCTGGCCGTCATCGGCCTCTACGGCACGACCGCCTACAGCGTGACGCGCCGGCGCAGCGAGATCGGCATCCGCATCGCGCTCGGCGCAATGCGCACCCGCGTCGTCCGGATGGTGATGCGCGAGGTCGGCGTGATGGTGGCCGCCGGGATGATCCTCGGCGCGCTCCTCGCCCTCGCCGCGACCCGCCTCGTCGCCTCCTTCCTGTTCGGCGTCGCGCCCGGCGACCCGGCGACGTTCGCGCTCGCCGCGCTCGTCCTCGGGCTCGTCGCCGGCGCCGCCGGGGCGCTCCCCGCGTGGCGCGCCGCCCGGCTCGATCCGATGGCCGCGCTCCGCGAGGAGTGAGGGGGAGCGCGTCCGGTCCGCCGGCGCCCCCGCCGTCGAGGCCGCGCTCGATCTTCCCGAGCGTGCCCTTTACTTTCCAACAGTTGGACAGGATGAACAGGATCACATCTGATGACGGAGTCTAACGAAGTCCGGCCGGGGGGCTCGGTCGTCGTCCGTGCCCGTTCCCCCGTATCCGCGCACCATCCCACGCCGGAGGTGGCCATGAGGCGGCTCGGAGCGATGTTCCTGGTGGCGGCTGTGGCGGGGTGTGCCGGCGGCGGTCGCCCGGCGTCGTCGGGGCCGGCGCCCAGCGCTCGCGCGGCGCCGGAGGGCAGCGCCGCGGCGGAGGTCAGCGCCGCGATGGGGCACTACGTCGCCCTCACGCGCCGCGTCGACTCCGACTCCGTCGCCGCGATGTACACGGCGGACGGTGAGCTGCTCGAGCCGCGGATGGCGCCGCTGCGCGGCCGAGAGGCGATCCGGCGGTTCTTGGCGCCGTTCGACGCGCGCACGGTCGTCGACACGGCCGCGTTCCGGACCACGTCGCTCGACGTCTACGGCGACGTCGCGTATCAGTGGGGCACCTACCACCAGGTCGCGCGCCTCGACGGCGGCCCGCCGGGCACGTTCGACGGCCGCTTCGCCGCCCAGTGGCGCCGGGACACCGACGGTCGCTGGCGCCTCGCGCGGCTGCTGATGCAGGTCGCGCCGGCGTCGTGAGCCGTGGGTGCGATGGGCCGGCGGGCCGCGGTCGGGCGCGGGGCGTCGTCGGGCGGAGAACCATGAATTCGACCGGATGAACAGGATCACATCGGATAACGGAGTCCGGCCGGGAGCCTCGTTCGTCGACTACGCCGGGTCCAGAACTCCGGTGAATCCGGCCGACGCCGCGCCGCGGCGGCTCGCCCGGCGGGCGCCCCATTCCGTCGTCATCCGATGTGATCCTGTTCATCCTGTCATGAAATATTTCCGTTCATCCGTTCGCCGCTCGTGCGTCGCCCGGGCATCCAGCGCACGTCCCACGCCTCAATCGCGCGTCCCGCCGGATCCCGCCGACCCGCCCCGCTCGGCCCGTGCCCCCGGCGCCTCGTACAGCAC
>JADGGV010000371.1 GCA_019689775.1 Gemmatimonadota bacterium | reverse complement strand
GGGCGCTCCCCGCGCACCCCGCGCGCGGCGGCGCGGGCGCCGCCGCCGACCCCCCCCCCCCCCGGGGCCGCGGGACCCCGTCGTCCCGGCGACGGCCGCGCCGCCGATCAGCTCCGAACCTTCGCCTCCACGTGCCGGACGAAGTTGTCCAGGATCGCCTGCCACCCCACGCGCTGCATCTCGGGCGGGTTCACCGTCTCCGCGTCGAACGTCACCCGCACCAGCACGTCGCCGGGGCGCTCGATGAACTCGACGCTGGCCTCCCGACCGTCGCCCAGCCGGTACTCGATCAACCGCATCGGCTCGACGCGCGTGTACGTGCCCGCGAAGTCGAAGCCCGCACTGCCGTCCTTCGCCTCCATGCGCGCCACGAACTGGCCGCCCACGCGCAGATCGACCGTGCTCCGCGTCGTGTGCCAGTCCTCCCGGGCGGTGTTCCACTGCTCGATGTCCGCGGGATTGTTGTAGGTCTCCCAGACCTGCTCCAGCCCGGCCCGGGCCGGGGCCTCGACCGTGATCTTCACGGAGCCTCCTTCGGTTCTCGTGGTGGACGCTGGCCGGTCGCGGACGACGGGCCTCGTCGCCGGTTCGCCGCGCGCAGCGCCGGCGGGCGCCCGCCGCCGCCCCACGACCTTCTCACCCCTACGTCGAACGACTCCGGCCGAATTCGACACGGCGACACCAGGCCGTGGATCCGCAGCGGCGACGCGGGTCCGCACGGCACCACGCCGCAGGCGGGGGCGGGTGCGGCGGCGGACGCGGACGCGGACAGCGCGGCGCCGCCCAGCCGGCGCCGACGCCGGCCTACAGCACGCCCAGGTACACGAGGAGGCCGACCACGAGGAGGGTGCCGAGGAGCAGCGTGCCGGCGATGAGCTGCGTGCGCTCCGCGCGGGCCCGCCGCTCGGCCGTGAAGACGCGCGCCGCGTTCGCCGCCAGGAACGCGTCGGCGAACGTCGCGTTGCGGATCGCGTAGACGTGGCGCTCGCCCACGAGGAGGTTGCCGAGGTTGTCGCTGAAGTCGCAGGCGCGGACGATCTGCGTGCGCGTCGGGATGCGGATGAAGCGCGTGCTGCGCCACGCCAGGAGCAGGCTCCAGGCCGAGGCGAACGTGAGCAGGCCGGGGAGGCCGACGCTGATCCACCACGGTGGGCGAACGCCAACGCTCCGCGCCCCGGCCTCGAGCGCCACCCGGGCGAAGACCGCCCCGCCGACCACCGGGATCATGAGGGGGTTCAGCAGGAAGTGCCCGAGCACCCGGACCGTCGATGGCCGCGTCTCCTCGCGCCGGTGGCGCTCGGCGCACTCGCGGCACAGCGGGATCTCGGCGGAGCGGATGACGTAGCCCCACACCCAGCCCCGGCCAGCCGCACGGGTGCCCTGGCTCCGCCGGAAGATCTTCCGGACCCGGACCCGCTCGGACGCCGGCTGCCCGCAGTTCGGGCAGATGTTCGGCCACACCAGGCTCCGCGGCGAGCCGACCAGCTCGATCCGCCGGCCGCCCTGGGCCAGGTCATGGTCACGGTACTCGATCTCGTAACGCATGGGACCTCCGGTGGAGTGGCACGCGTGCGACGTTCCACGCTTCCACCCGCCGGCGTCCAGGTCAAGCGGCTCGCCGCGTTGGGCTGGCCGAGCCCGCTGCCCCGGAGAGTGCGTGCGCCGACGGCCGCCATCGGGCGCCGACCCGTCCGCGCTCGGCGACCGTCGCCCGGCCGGCGCCCCGTGCGGCGCACGCGGCTCTTGTCCGCCGGCCGGCAGGCGCCTACCGTGGTCGCAAAATTGTCACAATACGATCGCCGCCCCGACGCGGCTGGGGCCCGCCCCCGAGGAACATGGCAGCGACGTCCAACGTCGCGCGGAGCGAGTACGTGAACCAGGCCTACGAGCGCCTGCGGGACATGATCGTGGATGGTCGGCTCGCGCCCGGCAGCCCGAGCATCGAGACGGAGGTCGCCGCCCTGCCGGGGCTGAGCCGGACGCATGTGCAGGCCGCGCCTCCCCGGCTGCTCGCGCTGCACCGGACCGTCAAGCCGCAGGCGGAGCGCTTCGCGCGGATCACGGCGGTGGCGGGCGAGCGGGGGCGCCTCTAGCGGTGGACGACGGCGAGCCGACCGGCACCCTGACCGGCGTCGTCCTGCTTCGGGCCGAGGTCGTCACCCGGCCCGCGCGCCTCACATCCCTTCAACCCGTCGCACTCCCATGAGCATGCGCACGCATCGGACGACGCTCGTCGGCGCCCTCGCCGTCCTTGCCGGTCTCACCGCCCTCGCGCCGCCGGCCGGCGCCCAGAGCCCCGAGGGGCTGCTCATCCGCGGCGGCGACGTCGTGGACGGCACCGGCGCGCCCGCCCGCCGGGCGGACGTCCGCATCCGCGGCGACAGCATCGTCGCCATCGCGCCGGACCTCGCGCCGCAGCCCGGGGAGCGGGTGGTGGAGGCGGCCGGGCTGGTCGTGGCGCCCGGCTTCATCGACCTGCACAGCCACGCCGACCGCAGCGTCGAGCGCCTGCCGCTGGCCGAGAGCCAGGTGCGGCAGGGGATCACCACGGCGGTCGTCGGGCAGGACGGCGGCAGCGACATCCCGCTGGCCGACTTCTTCGAGCGGATCGAGCGGCTGCACCCCGCGATCAACTACGCGTCGATGATCGGCCACGGCAGTGTGCGCTCGGCCGTGCTCGGCGGCGACTACCGGCGTGCCGCGACCCCGCGGGAGATCGAGGCGATGAAGGTGCTGGTCGACCGCGGCATGCGGGATGGCGCGGTCGGTCTCTCCAGCGGCACCGAGTACGACCCGGGCTTCTTCTCGACGCCGCAGGAGATCGAGGCGCTCGCCGCCGTGGTGAAGCCGTACGGCGGCTACTACGCGAGCCACGTCCGCGACGAGGAGAACAACGCGCTGGCGGCGTGGAAGGAGGTCATCGACGTCGGCCGGCACGTCGGCATCCCGGTGCACATCTCCCACATCAAGCTCGCGTCGACGCCGGTGTGGGGGCAGGCGACTCGAGGCCTGGAGATGATCCATGCGGCGCAGCGCGACGGCGTGCGGGTCACGGCCGACTGGTACCCGTACACCTTCTGGGCGTCGAGCATCTACGTGCTGATCCCGGACCGCGACTGGCAGAATCGCGAAACCTGGAAGCAGGCCCTGGAGGAGATCGGCGGTGCGCAAAACGTGACGATCACCGGCTACGATCCGGACAGCAGCTACAACGGCCGCGACGTCGCCGAGATCGCACGCTCCCGGGGCACCGACCCGATCTCGCTGATCATCGACATGATCCGAACCGCCGGGCCGGACATCGGCATCATGGCCACCGCCATGAACGAGGCCGACCTGGAGGCCTTCGCCCGCGACTCCAGCGTGCTGATCTCCTCCGACGGCAGCCTCGCGGGCGCGCACCCGCGCGGATACGGCGCGTTCCCCCGCGTGCTGGGCACCTACGTGCGGGAGAAGGCGCTCGCGTCGCTCCCGGCGATGATCGCGCGCATGACGGGCCGCTCCGCGCGGCTCCTCGGGTTCACGGACCGGGGCGTGCTCGCCGCGGGGAAGAAGGCGGACGTCGTCGTCTTCGCCCCCGCCATCATCGCGGACCGCGGCACCAAGACGCAGCCCGCGCTGCCGCCGGTCGGCGTCCGTTACGTGGTGGTCAACGGCCAGCTCGTGCTGGACGATGGCCGCATCACCGGCGCGCGCCCGGGGCTGCCCCTCCGCCGCCAGAACCGGCAGCCGTATGCCGCGACGCCGTGAGGCCAGGCACGGCGGCGCCTCGGGCCTAGCACGGCGGGCCGTAGCCGCAGACCTTGCTCGGTGACGCCGCGCTCACCCGCTGGAGCCCGTGAAGCCGCCGCGCGCCGGTGAGCGGGGGCAGGGGCGGCCTGCGCAGCTCCGCGGGGTCGCGCAGCACGGGCCGCCCCCGGTGGATCTCCTCGTCGGCGGTCGGTCCGGCACCACGACGGCCGTCGCCTCAGCGCAACCAGTTCTCGCACCGAAGCTCCGGGACGCGCGCGAACACCCCTTCGTTGTCCGTGACCAGCGTGCAACCGAGCGTCACCGTCTGCGCGGCAATGAGGAGGTCGTTTCCACCGATCGGCGGCCCCTGTCGCTCGAGTTGCGCGCGGATCCTTCCGTACGCGACGTCGCCGGGCGCCTCGAGAGGCACGACCTCGAGCGCTCCGAGCACCGCCAGGAGCGACGCGGGTGGCGCCGGCTCGATGATCAGCCGCTCGCCGTCCTTGCGCACGATGGCTTCGTCCCCCGGCAGCTCGAACTCGCGCGGGATCCGCACCGCCTGGTTCCGTCCGTGCCTGAACAGCCTGACCCGCCGCTCTGTGCTCATCGTTCACCTCCGACCGGCAGATGCCCCAGCACATGCCAGGGCATAGCGGCTGTCAACCGGCGCGGCAGCCGGGCGCCCGGAAACGGCGGCGGGGGCCGCCGGCGCCCGGCCCCCCCCCCCCCCCCCCCCCCCCCCCCCCCCC
>JADGGV010000370.1 GCA_019689775.1 Gemmatimonadota bacterium | reverse complement strand
GCGTCGCCGCGCGGCGAGGGGTCGGGCGAGATGAGCCGGGCGCGCGAGATGGCCGTGGAGGCGAAGGAGACGGCGGCCCATCAGGTGGCGAGCCGGCTGGACGAGGGGAAGCACCGGATGGCCGACACGCTGGACACGGTTGCGCGCTCGCTGAAGGACTCGGGCCGGCAGCTTCGGGACAGCGGTCACGGGAGCGGGCTCGTCGACCGGGCGGCCGAGGGGGTGGAGCGGTTCTCGGGGTTCCTGCGCGACACGGATGTGGACGAGATGGTGGACCGGGTCGAGGACTTCGCTCGCCGCAACCCGGCGGCCTTCCTCGGCGGCGCGTTCGCGCTGGGGCTCGTGGGTGCGCGGTTCATCAAGAGCTCGGGCCACCGGGCGGAGCGGAGCCATGCGGCGGAGCGGCGGGAGCGCATGGAGCCGCGCCTGACCGGCCGGGAGCCGGGCGGGCGGGTGAGCGAGCCCGGTCTCGGCGTTGGCGAGCGCAGCCGGTACGAGGGGTGAGCCATGGCGGAACATCTGGGAGACGGGCGCGAGGCGATTCGCGCCGACATCGAGGAGACGCGGGCGCGGATGAGTCACCGGCTCGACGAGCTGGGCGAGCGCCTGAACCCGAACCACCTGAAGGCGCATTTCAAGGACAGCGTCCGGGACGCTACCATCGGGAGGGCGGAACGAATGGCGCGTGACGTCGGAGAGACCGTGACGGATACCGGCCACAGCGTGTGGGACACGATCAAGAGCAATCCGGTCCCGGCGGCGATGGTCGGCGTCGGGCTGGGCTGGCTGATCGCGAACCGGCGGCATGGGGCCGGGCGGACGCACGCGCGGGGCCGGCGGCGCGCGTACGGGCGGGAGTTCTACGGCTACGGCCGGGACTACTACCGGGGCTATGCGGACACGCTGCCGGACACGGAGCGTGGCGTCTTCGGGGGCGAGGCCGAGTATTACGGCTACGCGCAGGAGGAGGAGCCAAGCGCGGCCGAGCGCATGCGCGAGCGGGTGGGCGAGGTCGGCGAGCGCGTGCGGGAGACGGCCGGCGAGGCGACGGATCGCGCTCACGAGATCGCGGGCAACGTCGCCGGGGGCGCGCGCCGCGTCGCGCACCGCGCCGAGGAGCGGATCAGCGACCTGGCCGACACGGCGCAGTGGCAGGCGCACCGGGCGAAGGACCGGGTGAGCCACTTCGTGCACGACAATCCGATCGCCGCCGGCGCCGCCGTGCTCGCCATGGGCCTGGCCGCCGGGATGGCGATCCCGGAGTCGGAGAAGGAGGACGAGATCCTCGGGCCCGCGCGGGATCGGCTCGTCGACCGGGCGCAGGGCACGGCGCGCGAGGTCGGCGAGAAGGTGCAGCGCGTGGCCGGCGCGGTCGCCTCGAGCGCACGGCAGACGGCGGAGGAGGCGGCGGACCGCGAGGGGCTGACGCGGTGATCCGCCCGGGCGAGCGGGAAGGGGCCGCACCGCTGCGCCCCTCTCCCGTCCGCCGGCAGGAGTGACGGCGGCATGCGCAGATGGCTGCGGCTCCTGAAGCGCACGGTGCAGGAGTTCCGCGACGACGACTGTCCGACGCTCGCCGCGGCGCTCTCCTACGCCGCGATCTTCTCGATCCCGCCGCTCCTCGTGCTGCTGCTCCTCCTGCTCGGCCTCGTGCTCGATCCGGCGCAGGTGCGCCAGGCGCTCGAGGGCCAGCTCTCCGGCGTCGTCGGGCCCGATGCCGCGCAGCAGATCCACCAGCTCCTCCAGAGCGCCCGGCGCCCCGACGTGCGCCGCGGCGGCGCCGCGCTGATTGGCGTCGCCACGCTCCTCGTCGGCGCGATCGGCGCGTTCACCGAGCTACAGGCGGACCTGAACGCGATCTGGGAGGTCAAGCCCGAGCCGCGGGGGCGCGGCGTGTGGCGGTTCCTCGTCAAACGCGCGCTCTCCTTCGGGCTCGTGCTCACGATCGGGTTCCTGCTCCTCGTCTCCTTCATCCTGACCACCGCGCTCGCGGCGCTGGGCGACGTCGTCGCCGGCTACCTGCCCGCGTGGATGTCCGTCCCCCTCCTCCAGGCCGCCGGCTTCGCCCTCTCCTTCGCCGGCGTCACACTGCTCTTCGCGCTGATGTACCGCTATCTGCCCGACGCCGAGGTGGCCTGGCGCGACGTCTGGGTCGGCGCCGTCGCCACCGCGCTCCTGTTCACCATCGGCAAGTACCTCATCGGCCTCTACCTCGCTCATGGCAATCCCGGCCGGGGCTTCGGCGCCGCCGCGTCGGTCATCCTCATCCTCGTCTGGGTCTACTACTCGGCGAACATCCTCTTCCTCGGCGCCGAGTTCACGGAGGTGTGGGCGAGCGAGCGCGGCGGCGGCATCCGCCCGAAGGCGCACGCGGTGCGCGTCGTCGCCGAGGAGCGATCGGCGCCGTCGCGGACGGGATCGGCCGCCGACTGAGCGGCTCAAGTCCGGGTCGCCCGGCGCCGACACTCCTCCGGGGGCGCGCCCGTCCGCACCGTGTGCGCCGTCCGTGACCACCCGGGCCGCGAGTCGTCCTCTCCTGTCGAGGGTCCCCGTCTCCCGCCCCAGGAGTCGTCGTGACGCTGCGACAGCGATTCGTCCTCACGCTCCTCGCCGTGCTGGGCCTCGTCGTCCTGCCGGGCGCCTACGGGATCTACCGCATCCGGCAGATCGAGGAGCTGGTGCGCGCGCAGCGCGAGCGCACCACCGCGGCGCAGGAGGCGCTCGGCTCGCTCGAGCGAGGCGCCGTCGAGGCCGGCCACCGCCTGCGCATTTACGTCGCTACAGGCGACGCCGCCGCCGCCCACCGTGTCGCCGCCTCGATCACCGCCGCCCGTAACGCGCTCGACGTGCTGCGCCGGCTCGGCTTCGCCGCACCCGAGGCCGCGGCGCGACTCGATACGCTGGAGCGGGCGCTCGGCCTCACCCGCGCGCTGATGGAGGCGGGGCGGACCGGCGCCGCCGCCGAGTACCTCGACGAGCTGCGCCCGACGCTCGCCGAGCTGCCGCGCGTCGCCGCGCCCGCGCGCCGCGCCGTCGAGGCCGCCGGCGCCGCCCGCGCCGCGGAGGCCGAGGCCGGCATCGCCCGCGCGCGTCTCGGCCTCTACCTCATGCTCGGCTCCGCCCTTCTCGGCGTCTGCCTCGTCGCCGCCTACGTCACGCGCGTCGTCGTCGTGCCGCTGCGCCGCCTCCAGGGCGCCATGAGCCGCGTGGCCGCCGGCGAGTTCGAGGTGCGCCTCCCGCCCGCATCGCGGCGCGCCGACGAGATCGGCGAGCTGTTCCGCGCCTTCCACACCATGGCCGAGGATCTCGCCGCGCTCGAGCGGATGCGCGCCGAGTTCGTCGGCATGGTCAGCCACGACCTGAAGGGCCCGATCCAGACGATCCACGGCTTCGCCGAGCTCGCCGAGGCCGGCGTCTACGGGCCCGCGAGCGAGCGGCTCCAGGGCGCCCAGCGCGCCATCCAGGAGGCCGCGCTCGACGTGATGGCCCGCCTCGAGCAGCTCCAGCACATCGGCTCGCTCCACGGCCGCGCGTTCCGCATCAGCCGCGCCCCGATCAGCACGGCCGAGCTGCTGCACGCCGTCGAGGCGCGCTTCGCGCCGATCGCCCAGCGCCGCGGGATCGCGCTCGACGTCTGCCTCGATCCGGCCGCCCCCCGCACCTTCACCGCCGACTTCGGCCACCTGCGCGACCAGGTCCTCGGCAACCTCGTCGGCAACGCCGCGAAGTTCACCGACGAGGGCGGCCGTATCGTCGTGCGTGCCAGCGGCGACGGCGACCACATCGTGCTCGAGGTCGCGGACACCGGCGCCGGCATCCCGGCCGACGACCTGCCCCACATCTTCGACAAGTACTTCCGCGGCCGCGCCGGCACCGCATCCTCCGGCGCCGGCCTCGGCCTCGCCATCGCGCGGCAGATCGTCCGGTTGCACGGCGGCGAGCTGACCGTCGAGAGCGAGCCCGGCCAGGGGTCGACGTTCCGCGCGCGCATCCCGATCGCCCCCACCGGGGAGGCGGACCCCGCCCCGCTGGGGGCGTACCCCGCGGAGCCCGCGCCCGCGGCGTCGCCCGTCATCATCGGTTGAGCGGCGCCGCCGCACCGCGCGACGCGCGCCGGCCCGCCCGCACGACCGCGCGACGGGGTTCGCCGCCACCCCGGGATCCCTGCCCGACCGCCGACGGCACGGGAACGAACCCGACGCGGCCGCGGTAGCAGTCACCGGGAGCGCGTACGCCGCGCGCTTCGGCATCGCGCCCCCGTGCCCTCACCCCGCCACGGACCGGTGCGTATGATCCGCCCCGCCGCGAGTTCCGGCCGCGTCCACCGGGCGCCGTGCAGGTCGCCGGCGGCGCCCGCGAGCCGGACCGCCACCACACCACGCCGCTTCCCGTTGCCTGTGCTGGTCATCCCGGCCGTCCTCCTCCTCGCGGCCGCGCCGGCCCGCGCCACGCCGCTGGAGCGTGCCGCCCCGCCGCCGGACAGCGCCGCCGCGCC
>JADGGV010000369.1 GCA_019689775.1 Gemmatimonadota bacterium | reverse complement strand
GGCTCGGATATGTGGATAAGAGACAGGGACGGCGGACCGCACCGGCCTCCTGGTCCGGCGGCTCCTCGTCATCGGCGAGGTCGCGCTGGCGCTCACGCTGCTCACCGGCGCCGGGCTGCTCGTCCGCAGCTTCGCCCGCCTGGCGGGCGTCGATCCGGGCTTCGACCCGAAGAACGTCCTCACGTTCCGGCTCCTGCTGCCGAACGGGAAGTATCCGAGCGACACCGCGCAGATCGCGTTCTTCGACCGCGCGCTCGAGCGCCTGGCCGCCATTCCCGGCGTGAGGTCCGCCGGCGCGACCACGACGCTCCCGTTCGGCGGCTCGTGGGCGACCGCCAGCTTCACGATCGAGGGCTTCCAGCCGGGGAAGGACCAGCCCGGCCCATGGGGCGACATCCGCTTCGTCTCGCCCGACTTCTTCCGCACGCTCCGCGTCCCGTTCCTGAAGGGGCGCGCCTTCACGGCGCAGGACCGGCTCGGCGCGCCGATCGTCGCGATCGTCGACGAGGAGATGGTGCGGCGCTACTGGCCGGGGCAGGACCCGATCGGGAAGCGGCTCACGTTCGACGACCCGGCCGCCGCCGGCGACACGACGCACTGGATCACCGTCGTCGGCGTCGTCGGCCACACGAAGCACGAGGGCCTCGACGCGGACCCGCGCGTGCAGCTCTACCTGCCGTACACGCAGACCGGCGCGAGCCTGATGAGCATCGTGCTGCGCACCACCGGCGACCCGAACCGGGTGGTCCCGCTGGCCCGCGCCGCCGTGAGCGAGGTCGACCGCGATCAGCCGATCGCCCGGGTGGCCACGCTCGAGCAACTGGTGAGCGACTCGCTCGGCGAGCGACGCCTCTCCACCACACTCCTCGCCGCCTTCGCCGGCCTCGCGCTCCTCCTGGCCGCGCTCGGCATCTACGGCATCATGGCGCACCACGTCGCGCAGCGCACGCGCGAGCTGGGCGTGCGCATGGCGCTCGGCGCCGCCGCCCGCGACGTTCTCGGCCTCGTCCTCCGGCAGGGGATGGGGCTGGCCGTCACCGGAATCGTCATCGGGCTCGTCGGCGCGCTCGCCCTGACCCGGCTCATGGCCAGCCAGCTCTACGCCGTCCGCGCGACGGATCCCGCGACGTTCGCCGCCGTCGCCGCCATCCTCGGCGTCGTCGCGCTTCTCGCCACGGCGATCCCCGCGCTGCGCGCCACGCGCGTCGACCCGGTCGAGGCGCTCCGCCAGGAATGACGGGTGCACGGAACATGCACTGCGCGCCGCCATCACACCGAGTCCTGGCAGGAGGGGAATCGATGAGAAGCCGCAATCTCGCCCGGTTCGTCCTGGTCGCCTCGGTCGCCGCGCTGGCGGCGTGCGCGCCGCCGCCCGGTCCCACCGAGGAGCCGACGCCGTCGCAGTCCACCGTCAAGAGCGCGCCGTTCACGCTCGAGGTCGTGAACCCGATGCCGCACCCGATGAACGTCTCCTACCAGTTCGGCGCGGAGGCGATCACGGTGCTCGGCCAGGTGGACGCGAACGCGACGAAGCGGTTCACGATCCCGACCCGCGGTGGGGAGCGGATCCGCGTCGTCGCGCAGGCCGCGGACGGCTCGCACACGGTCACGAAGGAGGTCGACCTCGACAAAGGCGAGGTGACGCGGGTCACGCTCTCGCAGTAGGCGGGCGTCGCCTGCCGACAGCCTGCGGGCCCGCTTCCGGATGTCGTGCGGGAGCGGGCCCGCGCGCATCCGGGCGTCGGCGCACCGCCCTGCACCCTTGCCGGAACGGCTCCCGATCCCGACCTTCGTCGGGCCCCGGAATCCAGAGCAGCGATCGGTCGGCGACCACGCCGGCCATCCGGCCCGGCAGCATCGGTCGCCGGATCGCGCTACGCGTTCACGTCGTGAACGTTGCGCCGCGTGAGCGCGCCGGATGCCGACACAATTCCGTGACGCCGGTGACGGCGCGCCGGCGGTTGGCGTTTCCCTCGTACCCCCAGGAAGGCAGCGAGACGGTGCGCATCCTGACCGTGGCGGGCGCCAAGGGCGGCATCGCCAAGACGACGACGAGCATTGCATTGGCCGCGGAGCTGGCCGCGCAGGGGCGGCGCGTGCTCCTAATCGACCTCGACCCGCAGTCGAGCGGGACGCTCGCGATCGGCGAGCTGCCCGCCGCCGATCCCTGGCACGCCCCCACCGTCAGCGTCCGCCTCGCCCCCGGCGTCGAGCTTGGCCTCCGCCGCGGCGGGCGGCCGCTCGCGCTCGCCGGCTCCGCCGACGTCCACGACTACCTCGTGCGCGTGCTGCGCGACGCCGACGTCGCCGTGCTCGACACGCCGCCGTTCCTCGGCGCCCTGACCCTCGCCGGCCTCGCCGCCGCCGGCCTCGTCATCGTCCCCGTCGACCCCGCGCCGATGGCGCTCCCCGGCATCCGTGACATCGCCGGCGCCGTGGCGCAGCTCGGTCGCCGCGCGCCGCGCATGCGCGCGGCGCTCGTCCGCGTCCAGTCCCGCCGCGCCGTCACGGCCGACATCCGCGCCGACCTCGAGGAGTCGTTCCCCGGCGTGCTCTACCGCAGCGAGATCCCCGAGGATGTACGCGTGGTCGAGGCGCCGGCGTACGGGATGCCGATCACGGTCTACGCCCCGCGCTCTCGCGCCGCCGAGGCGTACCGGCAACTGGCCGCCGAGGTCGCCGAGGACCTCTTCGTCGGGAGGGCCCGTGCCAGCGCGTAGGAGCGGGATCCGGGGGGCCGCCGGGCCGCTGGCCCGCGGGCACGGCAGCAACTTCGCCGACCTGCTCCAGGCGATGGGCGCGTCGGAATCGGGCGCCGAGACGCTGCGCGAGATCGACCCGGAGCGCATCGACCCGAGCCCGTTCCAGCCGCGCGTCACGTTCCGCGCCGGCGAGCTCGAGGAGCTGGCGGCGAGCATCCGCACGCACGGCCTCCAGCAGCCGGTGCTCGTGCGCCCCCGCCCGGGCGGCCGGTACGAGCTGCTCGCCGGCGAGCGGCGCTGGCGCGCCGTCCGGCACCTCGGGGCGCCGACGATCCTGGCCCGGGTGCGCGACGTCGACGACACCACGGCCGCTGCAATCGGCGCCGCCGAGAACCTGCACCGCACGGACCTCTCCGCGTGGGAGGAGGCGCGGGCGGTGCAGCTTCTGCGCGACGCGCGGGCGCGCACGGGGCTCCCGCTGGCGCAGGAGCAGTTGGCGGAGGCGGTGGGCAAGTCGGCGGCCTGGGTGAACCAGCGCCTGCGCATTGCGGATGCCTTTGCCGAGGCCGTAAAAAGCGCGGCAGAACGCCAAAATCTCGACGTTTACGCCGTAAATCGCGCGCTCTCCGGCGTGCCCAAGGCGCGCCTGTTGGCCGCCGCGCAGGCCGGCCGCAAGGCCGTCGACGCGCTCCTGCGCGAGCTGCTCGGCGACGGCGGCCGCGATCGCGCGCGCGCGCCCGGCTACCGGTGGGACGAGACGCGGCGCGGCACGCTCACGCTGCGCCTGACGCGCCGGGTCGAGGAGCTGCGCCCCGCCGAGGCGCGCGAGCTGGCGGAGCGGCTGCGGTCGCTGCTGGAGGCGCTGGAGCGGCGGGGCAGGGGGTGAGGCCGCGGGCCGATCGTTCTCGGAGCCGGCGGGGTGCCCCGGCGCCGCCGGCCGGTTGCCACGGGTCGCGCATCGGGCGACGGCCGCGGCCGTCTACTCGTGTGCGTGCGCCTCGAACGGCCGCGCCTCCCACGCGTTCACGTGCACCATCCAGCCGAACAGGCGCTCGTGGAAGACGCCGCCGACCGCGTCGCACGCCTCCTTCGTCGCGATCGGGCTGAGCGGTCCGAACACCGGCCGGCCGTCCTTCACCTCCCGCCAACGCTCCCGCTCTGTCGGCCGCGGCAGGCACCAGTTGACGTGCTGGTGCCAGCGCGCGATCCCCAGCGGGATCCGCTCGTCCAACCGCTCCTCGGAGAACCGTCGCGGCGCGGTGTACATCGCGCCCACCAGCGTGAAGCCGCCATCCGTATCCTTCCGGTAGAGCAGCGACGTCGGTTTCGCCACGTCGAAGCGGAACGCCTCGCCGACCGCGCGCGCCAGGTTCGTGAAGTGGTAGACCGGCTGCGGCAGGTTCGGCAGGAACGGTCGGTAGCCGTCCCGCTCCGCGATGCGCACGTCCCGGTATTTCCCGAGCTCGCGGCGCAGGTCGGCGAGCAGGGCGGCCGCGCGCACGGAGTCGGCGTGCGTGGCGCGACGCGGCGCCGTCATGAGCAGGTGGGGGTCGGCATGCATGTGCTCGTGCGCCATGGCGGCGTGCGCCGCCGCGGTGGCGTCGCCGTCGCCCATGGCGCCGCCGGTCTGCTGCGCCGGCAGCGGCCGCGCGCCGGCGAGCGCCGCCAGGACGAGCGGGAGCAGGGTGGCAGGGAGGCGGGTCATGGACAGCTCCCGTGAACGGGCACGGTGGTCGGTCCATCACCCTACAGGATGCGCGGCGGGGTGGTTTCGTTAGGGGTGCCGGGAGTCTCGTGGGC
>JADGGV010000368.1 GCA_019689775.1 Gemmatimonadota bacterium | reverse complement strand
CGGACATGGGTATACGACCGCACGCCCCGAGCGGTCCGTTCCCTCATGTCTCGCATCTCCGGTTCGCGATCGCGGCGCTCCGCGCCGCGGCAAGCGTCCACTCCTCCACCACCGGCGGCGGCCACGTCCCCCGCGCGGCCGCGTCCAGCAGTCGCTCCGCCTCCACGCGCGCCCGCCGCGCGGTCGCTGCGTCGAGCCACCCCGCCGCCAGCGCCGCCTCCAGCTCGTCCTCGTCCAGCAGCCGCGCGCGCCCGTCCGCGCCCAGCCAGACGTCGAGGAACAGGTCGGTCGCCTCCCACTCCGTCGGCCCGAGGAACCGCACGGGCTCCAGGATGTTGGCGTAGATGCCGGTGAACCGCCCGTCCGCCCGGTGGAAGCGGCCGATGTCGTGCCACGCGCCTGGGAACGTGAACCAGACCACCGGCGAGCCGGCCTCGAGCACGACGTCGCCCTCCACGCGCAGCGGCCGCCGCATCGGCGTCCGCTCGAGCAGCGTCACGACGACGGCGTCGTCCTGGTACACCAGCGTCTGGGTGTAGAGGTCCTGGCGCCCGGGCGGGCGCAGGTAGTGGATGCGGACGTCGCGCCCGCACCGCTCAGGCGAGGTCATAGAAGCCGCGCCCCGACGCCGCCAGCTCCCGGATCAGCGGCGCCGGCGCGAAGCGCGAGCCGCGGATCCGCTCGTACGCCTCGAGCTTCTGCAACACCGTCTCGGCGCCGAGCGAATCCGCGTAGCGGAGCAGCCCGCCCCGGAACGGCGGGAAGCCGGTCCCGGCGATCAGCCCGAGGTCGACCGCGCCCGCGTCGGCGACGATCCCGTCCTCCAGCACGCGAGCCGCCTCGTTCACCATCACGAGCACGCACCGCTCGACGATGCTGTCGCGCGGGATCTCGCGCCGTTGCGCCGGCACCGCGTCGCCCAGCTCGGCGTAGACGCCCTCGTCCGGCCCCGCCTCCTTCCCGCGCGCGTAGCGGTAGAAGCCCGCGCCGCCCTTGCGCCCCAGCCGCGACGTCGCCTGGATCGCCACCAGCGGCGCCGCCGGCTTCATCCGCTCGCCGAACGCGTCGTGGAGGATCTGCGCGACGTGCCGCGCCACGTCCAGCCCGACCTCGTCCAGCAACCGCAGCGGCCCCATCGGCATGCCGAAGTCGACGAGCGCGCCGTCGATCGCCTGGATCGACGCGCCGTCCGCCAGCAGCCACCCCGCCTCGTTCATGTACGGCGCCAGGATCCGGTTCACGAGGAACCCCGGACCGTCGCGTACCACGAGCGGCGTCTTGTCCAGCGCCCGGACCACGGACCAGATCGTCGCCACCGCCTCGTCGCCCGTGCGCGCGCCGCGCACGATCTCGACCAACGGCATGCGGTGCACCGGGTTGAAGAAGTGCATCCCGGCGAAGTCCTCTGGCCGCGCCAGCACCGCCTGCATCTCGCTGATCGACAGCGCGGACGTGTTCGACGTCAGCACCGTGCCCGGCCGGGCCACCCGCTCCACCTCGCGCAGCACGCCCTGCTTCACGTCCATGCGCTCGACGACCGCCTCGATCACGAGCTGCACGGACCCGAAGCCCGAGTAGTCCAGCGTCGGCGCGATCCGCGCCATGCGCTGCGCCGCCTCCCGCCGCTCCAGCCGCTTGCGCTCGACCGCCTTGTCGAACAGCTCCCGCGCCGTCTTCAGCCCGTGCCCCAGCGGCCCCGGGGCGATGTCCTTCAGCCGCACGTGCAGCCCCCGGTTCGCCAGGAGCTGCGCGATCCCGCCGCCCATCACCCCCGCGCCCAGCACGCCGACGCGCTCCACCGGCCGCGGCGTCGCCGTCGTCGCCGGCTTCTTCGCCGACTCCATGAGCCGGAAGACGTGGATCAGGTTCTTCGACTCCGGCGAGGCGACGAGGCGCCCGAGCGTCCGCGCCTCGACCTTCAGCGCCTCCTCCAGCGGCAGCGCCATCGTCTCCGCCAGCGTGTCCAGCGCCGCCAGCGGGGCAGGGTAGTGCCCCTTCGTCTCCTTCAGCACCTGCTTCCGCGCCTGCGCCAGCACGACGCGCCGCGCCACGGCGCTCGCGAGCAGCCGCTCCACGGCGCCCCGCTTCCGCGCCGGCGGCTTCGTCCCCGCCAGCCGCTCGAGCACGACCTGCTTCGCCCGCTCCTCCAGCATCGCCGGGTGCACCCGCTCGTCGACCAGGCCGGTCCGCTGCGCCGTGCGCGCGTCCACCAGCCGGCCGGTCAGGATCATCGGCAGCGCCGCCTTCAGCCCCACCAGCCGCGGCAGCCGCGTCGTGCCGCCGAAGCCCGGGATGATCCCGAGCCGCACCTCCGGCAGCCCGATGCGCGTCGCCGGCGCATCCGCCGCGATGCGGTAGTCGCACGCCAGCGCCAGCTCCGTGCCCCCGCCCAGGCACACGCCGTCGATCGCCGCCACCGTGAAGACCGGCAGCCGGTCCACGTGCAGGAAGATCTGCTGCCCGAGCCGCGCCTTCGCCTCCGCCTCCGCCGGGTCCGTGATCGCCGCGATCTCGTCCACGTTCGCGCCGGCGATGAACATCCCCGGCTTCCGGCTCCGGACGACGAGCCCGCGGATCGCCCCCGCGCGGATCCCCGCCTCCAGCTCCGCCAGCAGCCCGTCCAGGCGCTCCATCACGCCGCTCGTCAGGATGTTCGCCCGGCTCCCCGGCCGGTCGAACGTCAGCCAGGCGATGCCGTCGCCATCCACCTCCAGCGTCAGCGCCTTCGCTTCCGCCGTCGCCGCCACCGTCGCCATGCCGCCTCCGTCCCGCTCCATGCACCGATCTCGTCCACGCGCCCGCGAAGCTAGACCCGCTCAGCGACCGCGATCAAGCGCCGCCCCGCCGCCGTCGGCCGACGGGCCCAGGATCGCCACGGCCGGCGCGCCCAGCCGCTCCGCGCTCCCGCGCAGCCGCTCCGCCGTGAGCGCGTCGATCCGCGCCTCCACCGGCTCGTACCCGTGGTCCAGGAACAGCCGCAGCGACGCCTCCGCCGCCCGCGCCTCCGGCGCCGCCAGCGCCAGCAGCCGCTCCCCGCGATACCGGCGCAGCAGCGCCCGGAACGCGTCGCCCGCCACCCGGCCACCCGCCGCCTCCTCGACCAGCTCCTGGATCCGCGCCGCGCACTCCCGCGCGCGCTCCGGCGCCGTGATCGCGTAGATCACGAGCGCGCCGCCGCCACCCCACCGCTCCAGCGCCGAGGACACGTCCACGATCCCCGGCCGCTGCGGCGCCGGCTCGAGCGACGCCGTCACCAGCCAGCCCAGCAAGCGGACCGCCTCCTCGTCCGCATCCGCAGGCAACCGGTACGCCACCGCGACCCACGACGTCACCGTCGCAGCGTCCACGGTGCGGCTCCCCGACATCGGCGGTGGGTTCGGCGCCGGCGCGGACACCGGCGTCGTCGCCGGGCCGAGCGCCCGCCGCAGCAGCCCCTGCGCCTCGGCGCGGTCGACCGGGCCGACCACGGCCGCCGTCGCTCGGGCGGCGGCGAAGCGCGCCCGCGCCACGCGCGCCACCAGCTCCGGGCTCAGGCTGTCCACCCGCTCCGCCACGCCGCACCGCGCCCGCGCCCAGCGGTGCTCCAACCCGAACAGCGCCTCGTGCACCGCCACGCGGATCTCCTCCGCCGGGTTCCCCTCCTCGATGCGCAGCGTCCGCTCCAGCCGCGCCCGCGCGCGCTCCAGCGCGTCCTCCGCGATCGACGGATGGAAGATCGCATCCAGTAGCAGGCTCGTTCCCACGCGCCACGTCGGCGCCGGCGCGAGCAGCGTCACGCGCAGCCAGCTCCGCTCGCACTCCACGCGCGCCGTCGCGCCCAGCGCCGCCAGCTCCGGGCGGATCGCCTCGACGATCGCCTCCGCCGCGAGGCGAGAGGCCCCCGCCTCCGCGTCCGCCTCCCCGCCGCCGCCGGCGCTCAAGGTGACCGACACGCCCACCGCCGTCCCCTGCGGCTGCGGCAGCACGAGCGCACGCTGCGCCCGCAGCGGCCCCGGTGCCCAGGCCAGCAGCGCGCCTAGCAGCGCCGCGACCCCCGGCGCGCCGCGCACCCACGTCCGCCGCCTCACGGCCGAATCTCCGCCACGACCGGCGTCCCGGAGCGCATCGCGTCGAGCACCTGGCCCACCGCCTCCGCGTCCACGGCCGCCAGCTGGCGCAGGAACGCCTCCCCCCCGGCCGGATCGCCGGTCCGCTCGAACAGCTCGCCCAGGTACCCCGCCAGCCCCTCCACCGTCCGGCCGCTCAACAGGATGTCGCGCACCACCGCATCGCGCGCCTCCGCGACCCGCGCCGCGGTGAGCAGCTTCGCCACCTCTCCCGGCGCGCTGGCCAGGAGGCTCGCCGGAGCCGCCGCCGAATCCCCCGCCGGCTGCGGCCGCGCCGGAGCCGCCACCCGCGCCGAAGCCGGAGCCCGAGCCGGAGCCGCGGGCCGTGCCGCCCCCCGGCGCCGCCCGGCCTCCGACGCCGGCGCCCGCCGGGCCGGCTGCGGCGGCGCCGCCCGGACCGGCCCCGGCGG
>JADGGV010000367.1 GCA_019689775.1 Gemmatimonadota bacterium | reverse complement strand
GACGCCGGCGTCGCGTTCCGGCTGGACATCGTGGGCGAGGATACGCTGGGCGGGAAGGTTCCGCGGGAGGCGGCGGCGCTGCGGCGCGGCGACGACGTCGGCGCCTTCCACGGGTTCCTCCCGCACGCCGCGCTGCGGCCGCTCGTGGAGGCCGCGGACCTGCTCCTCGTCTCCTCCCGGCACGAGGGCGATCCGATCGCGCTCCTCGAGGCCGCCGTCGCCGGTGTGCCGGCGGTGGGCACGGCCGTCGGCCACCTGGTCGAGTGGGGGCCCGCGGCGGCCGTCGCGGTTCCCGTAGGCGACGACGCCGCGCTCGCCCGCGCGACCGCCGCGCTGCTCGCCGACGAGGAGCGCCGTCTGCGTCTGGCGCACGCCGCGCAGGCCCGCGCCCGCGCCGACGACGCCGACCGGACCGCCGCGCGCGTGCGCGTGTTGTACGGGGAGCTGGCCGGCGAGCGCGGGCGCGGCGCCGGATCGGCGCCGCGCCCGCCGCGACCTCAGGGGCGCGTGCCCAGCACGTAGTACAGGATCGCCGCGATGATCACGATCGCGATCACGATCCAGAGCCACCGCAAGCCGCCGCCCGTCTTCGGCTCGACGTTGATGTCCGCCATGGGTCCTCCCGGGTGCGTGCGTTCTCCCGGGCCGGGGGCCACGCAAGGAAAGCGCCCGGACCGCCGAGATCAGAAGATGTAGACCGGCGTCCCGACCGGGACCATCTGGAAGAGGCGCTCCAGGTCGTCGTTGGCCATGCGCACGCAGCCGTGGCTGACGGCCTGGCCGACGGAGGTGGCGTCGAACTCGTGGACGCCGTGGATGAGGTAGCCGTGGCCCAGGACGAGGCCGTAGGGGCCGAGCGCGCCGGGGACGCGGCGCTGCTCGCTCCCCACGGGCGGCATGTAGAGCTTGCCGTCGAGGAGGATCTCGCGCCCGGGATCGATCGGCCAGAAGCCGCCGTCCCGGTCGACGCGGCCGACCTGCCGGCCGCGCACCTCGAGGAACGTGCCGTCGGGGAGCGGATAGCGGCGCCCGGGCACCAGGCGCACGAGCTCGAGGTGCTCCGCGGCGGCGCGCTCGTAGTAGTGCCAGTCCGGCACCGTCCAGACCGGGTCGACCCGCTTCTCGAGCACGCGCCGCACGCCGCGCGGCGTCTCGAAGTGGAAGCGTCGCCCGCCGAACTCGAAGTCCGCGCCGCTGCCGACGGCGACGAACGCGGTGAAGAGCACGCGGTCGCCGCGCAGCAGCCAGAGCTGGCGCTCCTCCGTGGAGACGGCGATGCGCAACCCCGTCGCGGCGAGGGCGGCGCGGTAGGCGGCGCGGCCGGCGGGGTCGCGCGGTGCCGGCAGCGACGACGCCGACGAGTCGACGAGCGCGGCGGCGGCTGCGGGCGTGCCGGCGTCGGACGCGGCGACCGCCACCGACGCCTGGGCGACGGCCGCACGCGCACCCAACCCCAGGCCCACGAGGGTCAGGAGCGGCGCGACCGCGGCTCGGAGCGCGACTGCACGCATGGTGGTGTCCCCCCTGTACGACGAACGCGAATCGGCGCGGTGGCGGCGTCCAGCCGTCACGGCGTCGCGCCCACGGCGAACGCCGGCGCGGCCTCGTCGAGCGTCAGGCGCACGCGCGACGCCAGCGCCTCCGGCGTGAACGGCTTCTCCAGCAGCGGGCTGTAGCGCGCCGGCCCGCGGGCCGAGACCAGCTCCTCCGAGTAGCCGGACATGAAGAGGATGCGCACGCCGGGCCGCGCGCGGGCGAGCCGCTCGGCGAGCGTGCGGCCGCCCATGCGCGGCATCACCACGTCGGTGAGCAAGAGGTCGATCGGGCCGGCATGCGCCTCGGCGACCGCCAGCGCATCCTCGCCATCCTCGGCCTCGAGCACGCGATAGCCGGCCCGCTCCAGGATGCGCCGCGCCAGACTGCGCACCGCGGGCTCGTCCTCCGCGACCAGCACGATCTCACCGCCGCCCCGCACGACCTCGCCTCCCTCGTTGGGCTCGGGCTCCACGGGGCCGTCGACCCGCGGGAGGTAGATGCGGAAGCTCGCGCCGCGGCCGGGCTCGCTGTGCGCGTAGATGTAGCCGCCCGACTGCTTGACCACGCCGTAGACCGTGGCCAGCCCGAGCCCCGTCCCTTTGCCCCGCTCCTTCGTCGTGTAGAACGGCTCGAAGATGAACGGGAGGTGCTCCGGCGCGATCCCCTCCCCGCTGTCGCGGACCTCCAGCAGCACGTAGTCGCCCGCCGGAAGGCCGGGACACGCCTCCGGCTCCGCCACCTCGATCCGCGCGTTGCGCGTCTCGATGCGCAGCGTGCCGCCGCCGGGCATCGCGTCGCGCGCGTTCACCGCCAGGTTCAGGATGAGCTGCTCGACCTGGGCGGGGTCCGCCCGCACCGGCCACAACCCGGGCTCCGCCGTCGCTGTGAGCTGCACGTCCTCGCCGATCAGCCGGCGCAGCATCTTCTCCATGCCCGCGACCACGCCGCCCAGATCCAGCACCCGCGGCTGGAGCGCCTGGCGCCGGCTGAACGCCAGCAGTTGGCGCGTCAGCGCGCCCGCCCGGTCCGCGATCCGCAGCAGCTCCCGCACGTCCTCGCGCAGCGGGTCGCGCTCGCGCAGCCCGTCCCGCACCAGCGTCGCGTACCCCTGGATCCCCGTCAGCAGGTTGTTGAAGTCGTGCGCGATCCCGCCCGCCAGCCGCCCGACCGCCTCCATCTTCTGCGCCTGCATCAACTCCTCTTCCAGGCGACGCCGTTCCGTCACGTCCCGGGAGTTCACCACGATCCCGGCCACCCGCGGGTCCTCGAGCCGGTTCGACGCCAGCCCGTCGAACCAGCGCCAGCTCCCGTCCTTGTGACGGATCCGGTACGTCGCGCTCTGGACGCCGCCCGGCTCCGCCGCCACCCGCCGCAGCATCGCCTCGACCGCCGCGACCTCCTCCGGGTGCACGAGGTCCGACACCGGCCGGCCGCGCAGCTCCTCCGGCCCGTAGCCGAGCGCCCGGCCGACCGCCGGGCTCGTGTAGAGCAGCCGACCGTCGACGCCGACGATGCAGATCGTGTCCGACGCGTTCTCGATCAGCGCGCGGAATCGCTCCTCGCTCGCCCGCAGCGCCTCCTCGATCCGCGTCCGCTCGGTGATGTCCTCCACCAGCACGACCACGTGCACGGGCGTGCCGTCCGCGTCGCTCATCAGCGAGACCGTCAGGTGCGCGTGGACGATCTCGCCATCCTTGCGCACGTAGCGCTTCTCGAGCGTGTAGCTCTCCCGCTCGCCCCGCAGCAGCGAGCCGGCCATCGCCAGCTCCCGCGGCAGGTCCGCCAGCACCGTGACCTCGCTGAAGTGGAGCTGCCTCAGCTCCTCGCGCGAGTAGCCGAGCATCTCCGCCAGCGCCCGGTTGCAGTCCACCAGCCGCCCGTCGATCGACGACAGCGCGATCCCGATGCGCGCCTGCTCGAAGATCGCCCGGAACCGCTGCTCGCTCTCCCGCAGCGCGAGCTCCGCGCGCTTCCGCTCCGTGATGTCCTCCGCCACCCCGGCGACGCGAAGAAGCGCGCCACGCCCATCCCGCGCCGGGAACCCCCGGTCGCGCACCCACCGAACCTCGCCGTCCGGCCGCACCACGCGGTACTCGATCTCGAACGCCGCGTCCCGGTTCCGCATCGCCGCGGCGACGACCCGCTCCCGGTCGTCCGGGTGCACGCCGTCCAACCACCGGTACGGGTTCGCCACCGCCTCCTCCGCGGGGATCCCCCAGATCCGCTCGAAGCCCGGGCTGACGTACACCGGAGCCGGCGTGTCCGAGGCGCCGATCCACAGCGCCTGCGGCACCGCCTCGGCCAGCAGGTGCAACTGCTCCTCCGCCTGCCGCAGCGCCCGCTCCGCCCCCACCCACTCCGTCACGTCCGTCACCACCTCGAGGCGCGCCGGACGCCCACCCCACTCCAGATCCTCGCCCTCGATCTCGACCTCGAGCCGCACGCCATCCCGCGTCCGGTGCTCCCGGCGCCGCGGCTGCTCCGGAAGCGCCGCCCCGCCGGACACCGCGCCCGCGAGCGACGCCGCGCCCGCCGGATCGGCGCCCGCCGCTCCGCCGGCCACCGCCGCGCACAGCTCCGCCACGGTCATCCCCAGCAGCTCCTCGCGCGAGTAGCCGTAGCGCGCGACGACCGCGTCGTTCACCGCCAGGAACCGGAGCGTCTGCCGGTCGAACACCCACATCGGGCTCGGGTTGCGCTCGAACACGAGCCGATACGCATCGGCCGGGGAGTCCGCCGCCGATACGCCCCCGCCCGCGGCCGACCGGTCCGTCGGCCGACGCTCGGCGGCGTCGCGATCCGTTGTGGTGGAATGCACGTCGATCCCGGATTTGCGGCTGGAAGCCCCCCGGCGGGCCGCCGCCAGGCTCCGCCGACGGCCAACCGCGCCCTCGGCTGCAAGATTGCGCCCGGCCTACGGTATCGGCAAGCTCGACGTAACCGTGTAATCGCGCGTCCGCTCGATCCTCCCCGCCCCCGCCGCCAC
>JADGGV010000366.1 GCA_019689775.1 Gemmatimonadota bacterium | reverse complement strand
CCCCCGCCCCGGCGGCGTCCACGGCAGGCCCTTTCGGAAATCGCCCCCCCGCGCCTAATATTGGCGCCGATCCGAGCACAGTGCCGCGTATCACCGGACGGCCGCCAGACCGTCGCGCGACCCGCCACCCACCCGGGTCGGGTCCGCCGATCTCGCGGCACCGGTGCGCCCGGCGACTCCTTTCCCGGTCGTTCCGCACCAAACACGCAGGAGGACCAGATGAAACTACGGCCCACCACGATCCTGCCCGCCCTCGTGGCCGCGGTGCTCTCGGGCGTCGCGGCCTTGCCGATGGCGGCGCAGCAGGGGAGCGGGCGGGTTCAGGGCACGGTGACCGCCACGCGCGACGGCAAGCCGCTCGCCGGCGCGCAGGTCTTCGTCCCGGGCACGGGCCTCGGCGCGCTCACCGACGCGCAGGGCCGCTTCACGATCCCCAACGTGCCGGCCGGGCGGACGACCGTCCGGGTGCAGATGCTCGGCTTCACCGGCGCCGACCGGGCGGTCGACGTCGCGGCAGGCGCCACGGCCACCGTCAACTTCCAGCTCGCCGAGACGGCCGTGGCCCTCGACCAGCTGGTCGTGACCGGCACGGCGGCGGCGTCGCGGCGGCGCGAGGTCGGCAACAGCATCTCCGCCATCAGCGCGCAGGCGATCCAGAACTCCGCCGTCGCCACCCCGAAGGACGTGCTCCAGGGGCGCGCGCCCGGGCTCACCATCCTCGAGAACGGCGGCCACCCCGGGGCCGGCGCGACGATCCGACTCCGCGGCGTCAACAGCATCAGCCAGGACAACACGCCGGTCATCTACGTCGACGGCGTCCGCATCTACAACCAGCTCATCCCCGCCGGCTACGGCGGCCGCCAGGGCTATCTCCCGCTCGACGACATCGCCCCGGAGGACATCGATCGCATCGAGATCGTGAAGGGCGCCGCCGCCACCACGCTCTACGGCACCGAGGCGTCCGGCGGCGTGATCCAGATCTTCACGAAGCGCGGCACCGCCGGCGCGCCGGTCTGGAACGCCGAGATCTCCGCCGGCTTCAACAACATGGGGCACATCGGGCCGAAGGAGGACGCGAGCGGCTACCACATCAACGACTGTACGGCCGCGGCCACGAAGTACCTCGACCTCCAGACCGGGCAGCTCACGCCCTACGTCGACGCGACCTGCCCCTCCAGCGGCACCTACCTCGTCAACGGGGCCGTGCAGCGCTACGCGCTCTCCGTCCGCGGCGGCGCCGAGAAGGTCACCTACGCCGTCTCGGGCAACTTTAGCAGCGAGAATGGCGTCCTGCCGACGAGCTGGAACAAGGACGGCGGCTTCCGCGCCAACCTCTCCTTCTTCCCCACGCAGAGCGTCCAGATCTCCTTCAACAACGCCTACACCCGGCGCCACACCCGCTGGGCCGGTGACGGCGACAACTCCGAGGGGATCATGCTGGACGCCTCCCGCGGGCCCGCCAGCTACATGGACGGCACCAAGGGCGACGAGTGCGCCGCGGCCGAGGCCGCGAACATGACGTGCGTCACCAACGGCTACGTCTTCGACGCGCGGAACTTCTCCTGGGGCGACCACTACACCTCCGGCCTCACGATAAGCTACGCCCCCTCCGAGAAGCTGCTCAACCGGTTCACCGTCGGCTGGGACTACAACTCGAACACGCACGACACGGGCATCCCGTGGGGCTGGACCGGCTCGGGCCAGGAGGCCGACGGCTTCCTCTGGGAGGAGCAGCGGCTCGACACGAAGCTCTCGCTCGACTACGCCGGCTCGCTCATCACCAAGTTCAACGGCGGCAAGCTCTCCTCCACCTTCTCCTGGGGCGGGCAGCTCTTCGAGGACCGGCACCGCTGGACGGAGACCGACGTCTACCACTTCGCCGGCCCCAGCGAGCCGACCCTCTCCTCCGGCGCCACGCAGCAGATCTACGGCGACCAGCGTCAGCGCATCGTCAACGCCGGCCTCTTCCTCCAGGAGCTGCTCGGCTGGAACGACCGCCTCTTCGTCACCGCCGGGCTGCGCGTCGACGGCAATAGCGCTTTCGGCCAGAACTTCGGGCTCCAGCCCTACCCGAAGCTGAGCGCGTCGTACATCCTCTCCGACGCCCGCTTCTGGCCGTCCTGGTGGGAGACGATGAAGCTCCGCTTCGCCGTCGGTGAGTCCGGCAAGGCGCCGGGCGCCTTCGACGCGGTCCGCACCTGGTCGCCGATCGCCGACGGGTTCGGCAACCCGGGCTTCACGCCCAACCAGATCGGCAACGCCGACCTCGGTCCGGAGCGCACGCGCGAGATCGAGGCCGGCTTCGATGCCAGCCTCTTCCACGGCCGGCTCGGGGTCGAGGCGACGTATTACAACGCCCGCACCCGTGACGCCCTCGTCGCCGTGACGTTCCCGCCCTCGCAGGGCTTCCTCAGCTCGCAGCTCCAGAACGTCGGCACGCTGGCCAACAGCGGCGTCGAGCTGTCGCTCGACCTCGGGCTGGTCGCCACGCCCCGGTTCGACTGGCGTCTGCGCGCGAACGGCTCGTTCCTCCGCAGCAAGGCGATCGATCTCGGCGGCCAGGAGCTCTATACGGGCTTCGAGAGCTACGTACGCGAGGGGTACCCGATCCCGACCTACTTCGGAAACCGCATCAAGAACCCCGACGCCATCGCCGATCCGATCCTCGAGCCCGACCAGCCGCTCGGGCCGATCTACCCGACGCGCCTGCTCGGCATCGGCACCACGATGACGTTCGCGCAGCGGCTGACGCTCGAGGTGCAGACGCAGGGCGCCTTCGGCGGGCACCTCGAGAACGACGTCGCCTGGAACGCCGAGTTCCGCGGCACCTGGGGGCCGTGCATCCCGATCCAGCAGAAGATGATCGCCGCCCAGAACGGCGACGCCCACGCCCTCGACGACGTGACCGCGCTCTGGCGCGCCCGCTGCTCGCTCACCCGCGCCGGCGCCGACAAGGCGTTCTGGACCGAGCCGGCGGATTTCTTCAAGGTCCGCAACGTCTCGCTCACGTACAACCTGCCGGCGCGTCTGATCCCGGGCGCGAGCGCGGCCAGCCTCATGCTGTCCGCCCGCAACCTGTTCCGCTGGACCAACTACACGGGTGCGGACCCCGAGGTGCTCGAGGTCACGGACGCCTCCAACGCGGGCGGCACGACGATCCTCGGGCGGCGGGATTACTACAACTTCCCGCCCTACCGCACGTTCATGGCTTCGCTCCGCGTGACCTTCTGATCCGCCGAGGAGATGATGACGAATCCCAAGAGCATGATCCGGAGGGCCGCGCTGACGCTGGGGCTCCTCCCCCTCACGGCCTGCTCGCTCGACGTGACCAATCCGGGTCCGATCAACGATAGCGCGCTGCACACGCCGCAGGCCGTGCCGCCGATCGTCGCGGGCGCGAACTACAACCTGTCGCGCATGATGAACACCTCGCTCGAGGTGGTCTCCCTCGTCTCCGGCGAGCTGAGCCACAGCGGCAGCTACCCGGAGGAGGGGCTCTACGCGCGGGGCATCCTGCGCCCGGAGGACGTCGACGGCATCTGGGGCTCGATCCACCGCGCGCGCTGGACGGCCGAGGATGCGACCGCGAAGCTGCGCGACCTGCTCGGCGAGGATTACGGGTCGAGCATCTACGCCGCGCTGGCCAACCTCTACGCGGGAATCGGCAATCGCACGGCGGGTGAGGTGCTCTGCGACGCCGTCATCGACGGCGGCGCGCCGCAGCCGCGCGCGGAGCACTTCGCGCGCGCGGACACGTTCTTCGCCCGCGCGGCGACGATCGCCGCCGCCGTGGGCGCCGACTCGATCGCGGCGGCCGCGCACGGCGGGCGCGCGGCCGTGCTGGCCTGGCTCGGCAAGTGGGACCAGGCGGCGCAGGAGGCGGCGCTCGTGCCGACCGACCTCGTCTACAACGCCGTCTACTCCGAGGCGCACTCGGACACGCAGAACGACCTGTGGTACGAGACGCACAGCCGCTTCGAGTACACGGTCGCCAACACGCTCTTCGCGGAGATGCACGGCGACCCGCGCACGCCGTGGGACACGATCTTCGCGGGCAGCGGCAAGCCCGCCGTCGGCCCCAACGGCACGATCGTGCTGCGCCAGGAGAAGTACGCCGACGGCAGCTCCCCGGTGCCGGTGGTGCAGGGCACGGAGGCGCGGCTCATCCAGGCCGAGGCGGCGCTCCGCGCGGGCGACGTCGCCGGGGCGTTCGGCTTCATCAACCAGGCGCGGGCCGCCTACGGCCTCGCCGCGCTGCCGGTGCCGGCCAGCACGGACGAGGCGTGGATCACGTTCGAGCGCGAGCGCGGCGCGACCACCTGGCTCCAGGCGCGGCGGCTCTGGGACATCTCGCGCTGGATGGCAGAGAAGCGGCCGATGGACCCGCGCCTCGTCCAATTCATGGTCCCGACCGACGGCAGCGGCGCCCGCGCGCTGTGCGTGCCGATCGGCCGCGACGAGGCGAACTCCAACCCCAACATCACCCCCTGATGCACGCGGGGGCGGGAGCGGCCTGCGCCGCTC
>JADGGV010000365.1 GCA_019689775.1 Gemmatimonadota bacterium | reverse complement strand
GCCCCCGACGACGCGTCGCCCCCCGCACCCACCGCCGCGCTCAGCCCCAGCCTCTTCAGCAGCGCGATCGCCGTCGCCTGCTCCGACGCCGTCAGCCCCGACACCGCCGCCGCGATCGCCGCCGCGTGCTCCGGGAAGATCCGCCCCATCAGCTCCTCGCCCGCCGGCGTCAGCGCCGCGTAGATCGCGCGCCGGTCCTCCGGGCAACGCCGCCGCTCCGCCAGCCCCTTCCGCTCCAGCCGGTCCACCAGGAACGTCACCCCGCCGCTCGACGCCAGGATCTTCCGCTTCACCTCCCCCAGCAGCAGCGGCCCCTTGTGGAACAGCGCCTCCAGCACCGCGAACTCGCCCTCGCTCAGCCCGTGGCGTGCGATGTCCGCCCGCGCCCGCTGCTCGACCGCCGCGTGCGCCCGGGCCAGCACGACCCACAGCTTGAGCGCGCGTCCCGTGTCCGTGGTCTGTTCCGCCATCGTTCCTCGTAACGTTATCTCATCACCAAGATAATTGGCGGTGAACGGTCGGTCAAGGGAGGCGAGCGCCGCTGCGCGCCGGCGCCGTTCCGGCGCCCGCGCCGCCGCGGGTCCTCCGCGCGTGCCGCCGAACCTCACCGGTCCGCGGCGTGGACGCGCGGAGGTGGAGTAAGGAGGGATTTATTGGACAGGATGAACAAGATCACATCTGATAACGGAACGATGCGGGGAAGACCGTTAGTCGGCCAATCTCGATAGTTGAATCCGATATCCGTTCCGGGGATCCGTCTGCCTTTCCCGCTTCCGCTCCCCCACCCGACGGGCCGGGAGCGGGATCGGGAGCGTAAGCAACAATGCTGATCACTCAAGGAGCTGGACGCATTCTCCCACAGTGCTGTCTCTCGCTTTGCCTGCGGACGGGTAAAGCGGGGATGGCCTACAGGAGAACGGGTTCCACCCCTCCCGCAGCGACGACGACCTCGCGGCGTCGGATGCCGGCACCCGAGATGCCGACGCGAGAGGACAAATCAGGCCTCAAGTGATCGGCATTGGCGTAAGCGAAAGCGACCCGGACCGAACGAACTTCGCACGGGGCGTCGAACAGAGCGCCCGAACACTAATCCAACGCCAACGCCGTTTCGTCGTTATCAGATTTTATCCTGTTCATCCTGTCTAATTAATTTTCCGTTTGTGCCGTCGGAGCCGCAATCCTGTCCTACCGCCGCGCACCACCGTCATCCTCCGCCCCCATCGAGCGCCTGCATCCAACGCCCGCATCCCACCCCCTATCGCGCCGTCTCCAGCAACCTCCGGTCATCGTCATCCAACCCGATGGCGGCGGCGGCGAGGTTCTCCTCGAGGTGCGCGACCCGGGAGGTGCCGGGGATCGGCAGCATGGCCGGGGAGCGGTCGAGGAGCCAGGCGAGCGCGATCTGCATCGGGGTCGCCCCGTGGCGGCGGGCGACGCGCTCGAGGCGGGCGCGGGCGGCGCGGGGCTCGGCGTCGTCGCCGAGGGAGCCGGCGCCGAGCGGGTACCAGGGGATGAAGGCGATGTCCTCGCGCTCGGCGTACCGCAGGACGGCCTCCCACTCGCGGTCCATGAGGTTGTATCGGTTCTGGACGGAGGCGATCGGGACGAAGCGGCGCGCCTGCTCGATCTGCTCGATTCCGACCTCGGAGAGGCCGACGAGGCGGACGAGCCCCTCGCGCACGAACGCGGCGAGGGCGTCGAACTGCTCGTCGGCGGGGACCTCGGGGTCGACGCGGTGGAGCTGCCAGAGGTCGATGCGCTCGAGGTGCAGGCGGCGCAGGCTCCCCTCGAGGGCGCGGCGGAGGTGCTCGGGGCGGCCGTTCTCCACCCAGCGGCCGGGGCCGGGGCGCTCGAACCCGCCCTTGGTGGCGATGACCAGCCCATCGGGGTAGGGCCGCAGCGCCTCGGCGATGAGGTCCTCGGAGACGAAGGGCCCGTAGGAGTCGGCGGTGTCGATGAAGTCCACACCCAGCTCGACGGCGCGGCGGAGCACGCGCTTCGCCTCGGCGAGGTCGGCCGGGGGACCGAAGATGCCGGGCCCGGTGATGCGCATGGCGCCGACGCCCATGCGGTTGACGACGACCTCGCCGCCGAGGGTGATGGTGCCGGCCCGGGCGGCCGGCGGCGCGCCGGGGGTCCGGCTGCTGCTGCTCATGGGTCGATCCTTCGGGCTGCCGGTGGTGGCTGCGCGGGCCGGGCGCCCGGCCCGCGGCCGTGGGGGGCCGGAGCCCTGCGGTTGCAGGAGTTGCGCCCGCAACGACATTATTGCGCGCGGGGTGGCCGCATGGGCGTTAGAGGCCATCCGGAGCAGGGGCATCCTCCGGCTCGAGTTCGGCACCATCCTCGCCGACCCGTTCCCGCACATCTGGGTCGCGCTCGAAGCGTACGCCACGATCGCCGGGGAACGGCTGGCGGTGGTCGAACTCCCCGCTCAGGATCTCCTGCGGGATGCCGGCGGGGAACGCGGAGCAAAAGAATGCCGGCGTGCCCTCCGGCTCGCCTTCGGCGAAGTGCCGACACATGATGCATTGGAACGACTCTGACATTCGTGTCCTCCCATCAGCGTCTCGCCGCCGTCAGTTGTCCGAGCATGTCTTTCACTGCGGCAAGCAGATTCGGCCCAATGATGTCCATGCGGTTATTAACGAGCGCCGCCACCGTCTCGGCCCAAAGCTCGCCGTCGCTCGTCGCCGCATACATTGATACCCCGTAGCGTTCTCGAAGGCTCACCTGGTGCCGATCGAGCGTTTCGCGCCAGGCCGCGTCCGCGTCGATATCGGCCCGGCGGAAGATGGCATGTGCAGCCTCGTGCGACGCCGCAGTCGAGACCGGGTTGCGTGCATCGTTGACGAGCGCCCATCGCGTCGCCGCGGCAATCGCCTCCTTCCGCACGGGATCCCGTGACGCCTTCCGTAACGCCTCCGCCTTGCGCCCCACCGACAACGACCCGGACCCGCCCGGCGGAGCCGAACGGACCCATTCGCGATGGAGCACGATGGCATCCCCTCCGCCACGGTTAGGCGAATAAAAGCCGATGGCGCCCTCGCTGCCGCCGTGCTTCAGCAGGCGGAACTGCCGCTCGTCGACCACGAGAATGGAGTCGACGCGGGTTCCGGTCAGGCTGAGCACACGCGACACGCCATCAACAATGCTATTCACACGACTTATGTGCAGGCCCTCCATGCGCACCAACCTCGCGAGGTTTTCTTTCGCGTATTGCACAGCCTCATCGGCCGTTTCGCGCCATACGTACTTCGCCCGATCTTGCGCCTTGGGCTGCTCTGTCGCCCTCGCCGCGGTCGTCCCGTCCGCCTCTCCGGCCTTCAAGAACTCCGCCCGCCGGGCTCGCACTCGCTGCGGTGCGCCCGGTAGCTGGTCGAGCCGCACCACCGTGCCGTCGCTCCGCACGAGGTCGCCGAGCGTGACCTTACCCTCGCGGAACAGCTTCGCGCGGGTCGGGCCCAGAACCTCATCCTGGAACGACGCCGGCTGTTGCTTCAGCCACGCCTCGTAGTCCAGCGTCGCCGATACCTGCACGGTCGTGCCGGTCGTCGGGTCTCGCGCGGCACGGGTGCCGGGGTCCGGCGGATCGATGCCGAGCGATTCCCAATCCACGACAGGAGCCGCGTGGCTCCGGCAATTGAAGTGACGGGGCGGCTTCGGCGCCGATGGATCGTCATAGCGGAACGTCTTGCCGTCGAGCGACTGACATATGGGGGTCGTCCTGCTGTCGAGCGTCGCGACGAATTGCCATTCCTTCGTGATGTCCTCGTTCGCCCGGTAGGTGTCGAGCGCTGCGCGGGTGGCAACGTGCGTGACGGCGGTCCGCACGATCGCTTCCGCCTCCCGCGTCGTCGTCTGGAGCACGCCGCCCATGAAGCCGCCCTTGCCGTCCGACTTCCCGCGGATGCGCCGCACGAGCTGGTCGATCGTCTCCTCGTGGACCATGCCGAGTTGCGTCTGCTGGCGCACGCGCCGCACCGTCGCCGCCGCCTGATTCTTCGCCCATTGAGCGAGGATCTCGCCCTGAAACGGGTCCTCGTCGATGATGGCCTTCATCATGTTGACGTTCGGACCCCCGAACTTCACGATGTCTTTTGCCTCGTCGCCGAGCGTCGCGACGAGGACCTGCGCCGCCGCCTCGCCCTGCTGCTTCCCGACGGCCGCGAGCGAGGCGCGCGTCTGCCTGGTCCAGTCGTCGAACGCCGCGCCCGCGAGCTGTGCTACGCGCTCTAGCAGCCGACCCACGCGAGGGTTCCACGGACGCGCGCCCGGCGAGGATCCACGTCGTCGTCAGGGCGGCGTTTTCTGAACCACAGAGAGCACAGAGACCACGGAGAACGGGCACAGAGGGGGGAGTGGCGGCACCGGGCGGGGCATCAGAATTCGAGTGTGGAGCGGGGGTGCGCGGAGGACGCGGAAGGAGCCGGGATCATGGCTGGACCGGCCTGCCGCCGGTCACCGTCCACCGACGCCCCCGGTGACCGCCGCCGGCCCTCACCCACCCCGACGCCCGCGTCGCCCGCCCCTCCGTGTGCTCCGTGGTGAAG
>JADGGV010000364.1 GCA_019689775.1 Gemmatimonadota bacterium | reverse complement strand
GGGGGAGACGATCGCCGTGCCGGCGACGCTCTTCGAGGCGCGCACGGCGGGCGAGGGCGGGAAGGGGGCGGGGAAGCGGGAGCCGCGCTGGATCCGGGCGTTCGTCTGTCCCGTGCGCTACGCCGGCGGCGACGTCCGCGAGGTCATGATCATCCACTGGGACGTCACCGACGAGAAGCGTGCGGAGGCGGCGCTGCGCGCCTCGGAGGAGAGCTACCGCACGATCTTCGAGCTGGCGGGCGACGCGATCTTCGTCCACGACCCCGAGACGGGCGCGGTGCTGGACGCGAACCGCAAGGCGTGCGAGCTGCACGGCGTGACGCTGGAGGAGCTGCGCGCGGTCGGCGTGGCGGGGGTGAGCGCGGGCGACCCGGCGGAGACCGGTCCCGAGGCGCGGGCGCTGGTGCGGCGCGCGGCGGCGGGCGAGCCGCAGCTCTTCGAGTGGCAGGGTCGCCACACGCCGACGGGGGAGCCGGTCTGGGTCGAGGTCAGCCTCGAGCGGGTGACGATCCGCGGCGAGGCGCGCGTGCTGGCGATCGTGCGCAACGTGACGGAGCGAAAGCTCGCGGAGCAGGCGCTCCAGGAGGCGTACGCGGAGCTGGAGCGGCGGGTCGAGGAGCGGACGGAGGAGCTGGCCGTCGCCAACCGGGCGCTCGAGAGCGAGATCGCCGAGCACCGCGCGGCGCGGGCGCGGCTCCAGCAGCAGACCGCGGAGCTGGAGGCGCTGTTCCAGGCGCTCCCGGACGTCTACCTGCGGATCCGCGAGGACGGCATCATTGTCGACCACCGCTTCGGCAGCGACGCGGAGCTGTACCCGATCCCGGACGGGTTCCCGTCGATCCTGGTCGGCGCACGCGTTGCCGACTACATGCCCGGCGAGCTGGGCGCGCTGCTCGAGGGCGGCATCGTCGCGGTGCGGCGCAGCGGCCAGATCGCGACGTACGAGTACCCGCTCCCGGTGGGCGGCGAGGAGCGCCACTTCGAGACGCGGGTCGCGCCGATGCCGGACGACACGGCGATCTGCGTGATCCGCGACATCACCGAGCGGAAGCGCTCGGAGGCGGCGCTCGCGCTGGCGAAGGAGGAGGCGGAGCGGGCGCGCGAGGCGGCGGAGCGCGCGAACCGGGCGAAGAGCGAGTTCCTCTCGCGCATGAGCCACGAGCTGCGCACGCCGATGAACAGCATCCTCGGCTTCGCGCAGTTGCTGGGGCGCGCCGAGCTGCCGCCGCACCATGTGAAGTCGGTGCAGCACATCCTGAAGGCCGGGCGCCACCTGCTCCAGCTCATCAACGAGGTGCTCGAGATCGCGCGCATCGAGGCGGGGCGCCACCCGCTCTCGCTCGAGCCGGTGCGCGTGCGGACGGTCGTGGAGGAGGCGATCGGGCTCGTGCGTCCGCTCGCCGCGCAACTGCACGTGCAACTCGAGGCGGGGCCCGAGCCGGCGGGCGACGTCTACGTCCGCGCCGACCGGCAGCGGCTCGCGCAGGTGCTGCTCAACCTCCTCTCGAACGCGATCAAGTACAACCGGCCGGGCGGCCGCGTGCGCCTGACGTGCGCGCTCGAGGGCGAGGCGGTCGACCCGCTGATGGCGGGCGCGGGCGCGGTCGGCGCGGCGGAGGCCGTGCGCCTGGTGGTGCGCGTCGAGGACACCGGGCCCGGCATCCCGGCCGACCGCGTCGCGCAGCTCTTTACGCCCTTCTCGCGGCTCGGCGCCGAGCAGTCCGACGTGGAGGGCACGGGGCTCGGGCTGGCGCTCTCGCAGCGGCTGACGGAGGCGATGGGCGGCTCGCTCGAGCTGGAGCGCACGGGCCCGGAGGGGAGCGTCTTCCGGCTCGCGCTGGATGTGGCCGAGAGCCCGCTCGGGCGGCTGGACGAGCCGGCCGAGCGCGCCGGCGCGGGCGGCGAGGTGCCGCACCGCCCGGCCACGCTCCTCTACATCGAGGACAATCTGGCGAACCTGAGCCTGGTCGAGACGATCCTGCTCTCGCGCCCGCGCTGGCGCACGATCCCGGCGCTCCAGGGGCGCGTGGGGCTGGAGCTGGCGCGCGAGCACGCACCGGACCTCGTCCTGCTCGACCTGCACCTGCCGGACGTGCCGGGCGAGGAGGTGCTGCGGCGGCTGCGGGCGGAGGCGCGCACGGCGACGATCCCCGTCGTCATCATCAGCGCCGACGCCACCCGCGCCACCGTGGAGCGGCTGCAAGCGGCGGGTGTGGCCGGCTTCCTGACCAAGCCGCTGGACGTGGACGAGTTCCTGGGCACGCTCGATCGGCTGCTGCTGGGGACCGCGGAGGCCGGATGACGCCCGACGCCGTCGCCGGCTGCACGCTGCTCCTGGTCGACGACGAGGAGGCGAACCTCGACCTCCTCGAGGGGTGCCTGAGGGCCGAGGGCTTCGAGCGCCTGGTCCGGGCGACGGACCCGCGCACGGTGCCGGCGCTGCTCGCCGCGCATCGCCCCGACCTGGTGCTCCTCGACCTGCACATGCCGCACCGTAGCGGCTTCGAGGTGCTGCGCGACATCCGCGAGCTGACCCCGCCCGGCGACTACCTCCCCGTGCTCGTGCTCACCGCCGACGTGACGCCGGAGGCGAAGGAGCGCGCGCTGTCCAGCGGCGCGCGCGACTTCCTGACCAAGCCGTTCGACGTGGTCGAGGTCGGGCTGCGCGTGCGCAACCTGCTCGAGACGCGGCTCCTCTACCGCACGCGCGACCGCGTGCTCTCCATCGTCGCCCACGACCTGCGCAATCCGCTCGCGTCGATCGCCATGAACGCGGAGATGCTGCGCGAGCTGCTGCCGCCGCGCGCGGGCGCGCATCAGCGGGCCGCCCTCGAGTCGATCGAGCGCGCCGCCTCGCGCATGCACCGGCTCGTCGAGGACCTGCTCGAGGTCTCGCGCTTCGAGCAGGGCGCCCCCGCGCTCCGCCTCGAGCCGGTCGCCATCACCGTCGTGCTCGAGGAGGCCGAGCGCCTGCTCCGGCCGCTCGCCGCCGCGCGCGCCATCGAGCTGACATTCGAGCGCGTCGGCGACGTCGGCGCCGCCCACGCCGACGGCGCCCGCGTCGTGCAGGTGCTCTCGAACCTCGTCGGCAACGCGCTCAAGTTCACGCCCGAGGGCGGGCGCGTGAGCGTCCGCGCGCGCACCCGCGGCGCGGACGTGGTCGTCAGCGTCGCCGACACCGGCCCCGGCATCCCGCCCCACGAGGTGCCGCACCTCTTCCAGCCGTTCTGGCAAGGCCGCGCCGGCGACTCCCGCGGCGTCGGGCTCGGTCTCGTCATCGCCCGCACGCTCGTGCACGCGCACGGCGGACGGCTGTGGCTGGAGGCGACGACGCCGGAAGGGAGCGAGTTCGCGTTCACGCTGCCGGCGGCTTGAGCGTCCGGCGCGGGGCGAGCCGCCGTGGGCGGGCGCGACGTGGGCCGTCGGTAGGGCGGCCGGCGCCGTGCACGCACGCTCGCGCGGCCGCGCACGCCGCCGCGTGCCACGCCGCGCAGTCGAGCCCGGCGACCGGCGGGGCGGGTCAGGTGACCCATCCTCACCCTCCCGCTCCGCCTTACCTTTGGCGACGGAAACCCTCGCCGCTTCCACCCAGGACGGACGGCCATGCCCCGCATCCTATTGGTCGAAGACAGCCCGGACATCGCCGAGGCGCTCCAGCGCAACCTCGAGCTGGATGGCTACGACGTCGTGCTGGCCACCCGCGCGGCGCACGCGCTGCCGCTCGTCTCCAGCTTCAAGCCCGAGCTGGTCGTGCTCGACCTCGGGCTCCCGGACCGGGATGGCTACACGGTGCTCCAGGAGCTGCGCGCGCGCGGCGAGGCGTGCCCGGTCCTGATCCTGTCCGCGCGCAGCCTCGAGGCCGACAAGCTCCAGGGCTTCCGCCTCGGCGCCGACGACTACGTTACCAAGCCGTTCAGCATCATGGAGCTGCTCGCCCGCATCGCCGCGCTGCTGCGCCGCGCGGCCCGGCCGGCGGCCGCCGCCCCGGCGACCGAGCCGGCCCGCGCCCGCGCGCTCTCCGACGACGAGCTGCGCGAGCGCTTCGGGCTCACCGCACGCCAGATCGCCGTCACGCGCCTCCTCGGAGAAGGGTGCAGCAACGCCGAGATCGCGAAGCGCCTCTCCGTCAGCTACTTCACCGCCCGCAACCACACGGAGCAGGTGCTCTCCAAGCTGGGCGTCTCGACGCGGGCCGCCGTCGGCGCCGTGCTCTTCGGTGGGGTCTGAGTGCATCCGGCGCTGCTGATAGCGGCGTCCGCCGGCCTTGGCTTCGCGCTCGCGTTCCCCACGCTCGCCGCCTGGGCCCGCCGCCGTGAGGCCGCCCGCTTCACCCGGGAGGTCATCGCGGGGATCTCCCACGACCTGCGGACGCCGCTCACCCAGATCCTCATGCTGAGCGAGATGCTCCTCCTCCACCGCGAGCGCGGCGACGAGGAGCGCGAGCGCTGGCTCGGCATCATCGGCCGCGAGGCCCGCGCGCTCGCCGACCGCGTCGACGAACTCGTCTACTTCGCGCACAGCCGGCGCGCGCCGCTCGTCGTGGTGCCCCGCCCCACCCCGCTCGCGC
>JADGGV010000363.1 GCA_019689775.1 Gemmatimonadota bacterium | reverse complement strand
CCCGGGGACAGCTCCGCCCCCGTCCCGCCCCGTTGTGCGCGCGTCGCCCGCCGTTGTATCTCTCCTCGTCGCCGCTCGAACCCCCGACCATCCGGCGCCACTCGTGAACTCCGGGCTCGCCTCGATCCGCGTCCGTACGCCGCGCTGCCGGCTCCGCCCGCTCCGCGCCGCCGACCGCGCGGAGTTCATCCGGGTCCACGAGATCAGCCGGGAGCACTTCGCCCCCTGGGTTCCGGCGCTCCCGCCGGGCGTCGGACCGGCCGAGCTCTTCGAGGCCGAGCTGGCGCGCATCCCCCTCTGGGCCGCCGACGGTCGCCACCTCCGGCTCGTCGCCTTCCTCGACGACGGCCGCATCGCCGGCTTCTTCAACCTGGGGGAGATCGTGCGGGGCGTCTTCCAGAACGCCTACGCGAGCTGGATGGTCAGCGCCGACGTCGTCGGCCGCGGCCTCGCGACGGAGTGCGTGCGCGCGCTCCTCGACGTCGCCTTCGCCGCGCCGCCCGGCCTCGCGCTGCACCGCGTGCAGGCCAACGTCATCCCGGACAACGTCCGCAGCCTCCGCGTCGCCGAGAAGGCCGGGTTCCGCCGCGAAGGCTATGCGCCTCGCTACCTCAAGATTGCCGGGGAGTGGCGCGACCACGTCATGCTGGCGATCCTGGCGGACGAGCACACGCCGGCCGGCTCGGTCCTGACCCTGGCGGACGACTGAGCGCGGCGCCGGTCGCGGGCCGCGCGGCCACGCCGGGCGCCGACCCGGCTCACCCCCTTACGCCAACTCGAGGTGCCGACATGCCCCGATCCCCGCGCCTGCTCCCCGCGCTGGCTCTCGTGCTCGCGCCGCTCGCGCCCCGCGCGCCCGTGGCCGCCCAGACGCCCGCCGACACCGGAGCGACCCGCACCCTCGCGATCCGCGCCGCCCGCCTCGTCGACCCGCGCAGCGGCACCGTCGTCGCCAACCCCGTCGTCGTCATCCAGGGTGAGCGGATCGTCGCCGTCGGGCCCGGCCTCGCCGTCCCGCGCGGCGCCGAGCTCATCAACCTCGGCTCCGCCACGCTCCTGCCCGGGCTCATCGACTGCCACACGCACGTGACCTCCCAGCCCGGCGACTACATGGAGAGCCTCTTCCGCCGGAGCCCGATCGACGTCGCCATCACCGCCCACCTCTACGCGCGCCGCACCCTCGAGGCCGGCTTCACCACCATCCGCGACCTCGGCGCCGCCGAGTTCATCGACGTCGCGCTCCGCAACGCCATCAACCGCGGCGACATCCCCGGCCCGCGCATGCAGGTCGCCACGCTCACCGTCGGCGCCACCGGCGGCCACGGCGACATCGTCGGCTTCTCGCCGTACATCAAGTTCGGCGGCTTCTCCGGCATCGCGGACGGCCCCGACGAGATCCGCAAGCTGATCCGCTTCGAGGTCAAGAACGGCGCCGACGTCATCAAGCTCCTCGCCTCGGCCGGCGTCCTCTCCGAGGAGGAGTCGGTCGGCGCGCCCCAGTTCTCGCAGGAGGAGATGAACGCGGTCGTGCAGGAGGCCGCCATGTGGGGGAAGAAGGTCGCGGCGCACGCCCACGGCACGGAGGCCATCAAGCGCGCGGTCCGCGCCGGCGTCGCCTCCATCGAGCACGGCTCGATCCTCGACGACGAGGCGATCCAGCTCATGAAGCAGCACGGCACCTACCTCGTCGCCGACATCTACAACGACGACTACATTCTCGCCGAGTACGCGCGGCTCGGGTACCCGCAGAAGATCATCGAGAAGGAGAAGCTCATCGGGCGCACGCAGCGCGAGAGCTTCCGCAAGGCGGTCAGAGCGGGCGTGAAGATCGCCTTCGGCACCGACGCCGCCGTCTACCCCCACGGCTGGAACGCCAGGCAGTTCGCCAAGATGGTCGAGTGGGGCCTCACCCCGATGCAGGCCATCCAGGCCGCCACCGTCAACGCCGCCGACCTCCTCGGCTGGTCCGACCGCGTCGGCGCCGTCGCCCCGGGCCTCTACGCCGACATGATCGCCGTGCAGGGCGATCCGCTCCGTGACATCACCGAGCTCGAGCGCGTGAGGTGGGTGATGAAGGGAGGAACCGTCTACCGCGACGAGCTCCGGCGCTCCGCCGCGGCCCCCGCGCGCTGAGCCGCGGGCCCACGCAATGCACGCCCACGGCCGAGCGATCGCCGGACCGGCCCGACCGCGCGGCGCGTCCCCGGCGCCCACGCCCCCGACTGCCGCGCGGATCCGCCGGAACTGGTCCGTTTCTTGAACCTTCTGCCCCCAGTCCGGCGTTCACCACCGCGCGGGAGGCATCATGGGCGCGCTCGTCTGGATCGCCATCGTCCTCTTCATCATCTGGCTGATCGGCCTCATCGTCTTCAAGGCCGCCGGCTTCGGCATCCACATCCTCCTCATCATCGCCGTGATCCTGCTGATCATCGGCCTCTTCCGCCGCTCCACGCCGTAGCCCGCGAGAGCGAAGCGACGGGGCGCCGGCCGCCACTCCGGCCAGCGCCCCGTCTCGTCTCCCCGCAGCGTCGCCCGCCGCGCGATCAAATCCGTCCACCGTTACCGCTTTCGCTTACGCTCCCGGCCGGCAGGGAGGGGCGGCGGGGGCGGAAGCACGAGCGAAACGGATCCGACGACGTCGTCTCAAACCCGCGCCAGCACCTTCTGGATCAGCTCCTCGTTCGACGACGTCCGCCGCATCAGCGCGAGCGTGTGCTCCATCGCGTCCGCCGGCTGCATCCCCGAGAGCTGCCGCCGCAGCAGTTGCGCCGCCGCCAGCGCGTCCTCCGACAGCAGCAGCTCCTCCCGCCGCGTCGAGCTCGCCATCAGGTCGATCGCCGGGAAGATCCGCCGGTCCGCCAGCTCCCGGCTCAGCACCAGCTCGCTGTTCCCCGTCCCCTTGAACTCCTCGAAGATCACCTGGTCCATCCGCGATCCGGTATCGATCAGCGCCGTCGCGATGATCGTCAGCGAGCCGCCCCCCTGCTTCGGATCGATGTTCCGTGCGCTCCCCAGGAACCGCTTCGGCTTCTCCAGCGCGTTCGCGTCCAGCCCCCCCGACAGCGTCCGCCCCGTCCCCTGCTCGGCCGCGTTGTACGCCCGCGCCAGTCGCGTGATCGAGTCCAGGATGATGACCACGTCCTTCCCCAGCTCCGCCTGCCGCCGCGCCCGCTCCAGCGTGATCTCCGCGACCGCGATGTGTTGGTCCGGCGGATTGTCGAAGCTCGACGCCACCACCTCGCCGAACCCGCACATCTCCATCTCCGTCACCTCTTCCGGCCGCTCGTCGACCAGCAGGATCAGCAGCGTCGCGTCCGGGTCGTTGCACACGATCCCTTCCGCCACCGACTGGAGCACCGTCGTCTTCCCCGCCTTCGCCGGCGCCACGATCAGCGCGCGCTGCCCCTTCCCGAACGGCGAGAACAGGTCGATGATCCGGTTCGTGTAGTCCGGTCGCCCGCGCACCGACCGGTCGCACTCCAGCACGAGCTGGTCCTTCGGGTGCAGCGCCGACAACCGCTGGAAGTCCGGCCGCCGCCCCAGCGTCTCGGGCGCCACCCCGTTCACCGTCGCGATCCGCACCAGCGGCGGGCTCTTCCCCCGCCCCGGCGAGCTGCCGACCTCCCCCGCGATCTCGTCCCCCGTCCGGAGCTGGAATCGGCTCACCAGCTTCTGTGCGACGTAGATGTCGGCATCCCCAGGTACATAGTTCGATTCACGCCGGCGGATGAACCCGGCGCCGTTCTCCAGCACTTCGAGGACGCCCAGAGGCGCTGCGTTCGTCACCACGGGACCTTCGATCTTGTTGGGTACGGGGTTCGCTGGAACACGCTCCCGTCACGGCAAGTCCTGAGCCGCACGACGGCACACACGCGGCCGGGCCCCCCATCCGTGGGGTCGCTTTCGTTGAACCCGTCTCTGGATTGTGGATAGAGTTTGATGCGGGCGAGGCCTCCCGCGTCGGGCGGTCCGAGTATCGGGCCCCGTCGACCTGCGGGCAAGTCCTGCGTTCGATCCGGAAATCGAGCTCCGGCGCGCGCGCCCACGGCTCTCGCCGCGGCCTCGCGCCGACCCCCGGACCTCAGCCCTGCGGTCCGCCCCCGGCCTTGTGCCGGTACGTGATGCGGCCCCGCGATAGATCGTACGGCGAGAGCACCAGCGAGACGCGGTCCCCCACCAGCACGCGGATCTTGAACTTCGACATCTTGCCGGCGGCATACGCCAGCACGGTGTGACCGTTCTCCAGCTTGACGCGGTAGTTCCGGTCCGGCAGGACCTCCGTCACCACGCCTTCCATCTCGATTCCTTCCTGCTTCGCCATACGCGCGACCTCCTGACGGGTTCACCGCCCGCGATGCCGGCGTGCGCGCACCGCGCACCGCGGTGGCTCCGGCCGCGACGGCCGGCAGCCCGAAACACAATAAGATAACGGTCATTCCGTCAGATTGCCACATGATCCGGCGCAGCGGCGCGCCTCGACGAGCATGGGTCCCCGGCAGGCGGGGGGGGGGGGGGCCCCCCCCCCGGCCCCCCGGGGGGGGGGGGCGGGGGGGGTTTGAGCGGAAGGC
>JADGGV010000362.1 GCA_019689775.1 Gemmatimonadota bacterium | reverse complement strand
CTATGTCCCCGGACCGTACCTTTCCGCAACCCCGCCCGGCGCCCCGCCGGGCGGCGCCCGCACCGCGTTCCCGGACCGCCCATGACGCACCGCCGTACGCTCGCCGCCGCCGCGTTGCTCGTGCTCGCCCCCGCGGCCGGGCACGCGCAGCGCCCGACCGGCGACTCCGCCGCCGCCGTGGACCGCCTCTTCGCCCGCTACACGGGCGACGTTCCGGGCTGCGCCGTGGCCGTCGCCCGCGACGGCAGGACGATCCTCGCCCGCGCCTACGGCATGACCGACCTCGAGCACGACGTGCCGAACACCACGGAGAGCCGCTTCGAGGCGGGCTCCGTCTCGAAGCAGTTCACGGCGGCGTCGATCGTGCTCCTCGCGCAGCAGGGGAAGCTCTCCCTCGACGACGACGCCCGGAAGTACGTCCCGGAGCTGCCGGACTTCGGCACGCCGATCACGATCCGCCACCTGCTGACGCATACGAGCGGCCTGCGCGACTGGGGCGTCGTCGAGGGCGTCGCCGGCTGGCCGCGCGGCACCCGCGTCTACACGCACGCCCACGTCCTCGACCTCGTCAGCCGGCAGAAGAAGCTCAACTACCGGCCGGGCGACGAGTACTCCTACACGAATACCGGCTACAACCTCCTCGCGATCATCGTCGAGCGCGTCGGCGGGCTGTCGTTGCCGGAGTTCACCCGCCGCTACCTCTTCGAGCCGATCGGGATGATGCACACCGGTTGGCGCGACGACTTCACGCGCGTCGTCAAGGGGCGCGCGCTCGCCTACGCGCCGCGCGACGGCGGCGGCTTCAGCCTCGACATGCCGTTCGAGGACGTCTACGGCAACGCCGCGCTCCTCACCACGGTCGGCGACCTCCTCCTCTGGAACGAGAACCTGAACACCGGCCGCGTCGGCGGGGCGGCGTTCGTCGAGGAGATGCAGCGCCAGTTCCGGCTGAACGGCGGCCGGCAGATCGAGTACGCGGCCGGCTTGTTCGTGACCTCCTACAAGGGCCTCCGCGAGATCTCGCACACCGGCGCGACCGCCGGCTACCGCGCGTTCCTCGCGCGCATCCCCGACCCGAAGCTCTCGGTCGCGCTCCTCTGCAACCGCGGCGACGCGAACCCCGGCCGGCTCGGGCACCAGGTCGTCGACGTCTTCCTTGGCGGCGCCGCGAAGGCCGCGCCGCCGCCGCCCGCCATCGCGCTCCCGCCCGCGAAGCTCGCCGCCTTCGCCGGGCTCTACCGCGACACCCGCACGCAGGAGCCGCTCCGCCTGACCGTCGCCGACGGCAAGCTCCGCGCGGAGCGCGCCGGCGAGCTGATCCCGGTTTCCCCGACCTCGTTCCGGCCGGCCGAGGGCGATGAGCGGATCGTCGTCCGCCCCGCGCCGAACGGCGGCCGCCCCACGCTCCTCCGCCTCACGGCCGACGGCGATACGGTCCGCTACGAGCCGGTCGACGCCGTCGCCCCCACCGCGGCCGAGCTCGCCGCCTACGCCGGCGACTATTACAGCGACGAGGCCGAGGTGACGTACACCGTCGCCGTCGAGGATGGCAAGCTCGTGCTCCGCGGGCGCCCCGACTGGTCCGTCCCGCTCGAGCCCGTCTACCGCGACGCGTTCACCTCCCGCCGCGGACTGCTCCGCTTCTCGCGCGACGCCGCCGGCCGCATCACCGGCTTCGGCCTCTGGCTCCCGCGCGTCCGCGACATGCGCTTCGAGCGCGCCGGCGGCTGACGTGCTCGCCGCCGCGCGCCCCGGCGCCCGCACCGCGCCGGGCGACCCGCTGTCACACCCGCGGCCTCGATCTCGTCTACGCTGGCGGGTACGAAAGCGGACGAAGCAAGGAGGCCTGATGAGAGTCTTTGTCGCGGGCGCCACCGGCGTGCTGGGGCGCCGGCTGGTTCCCATGCTCGTAGAGGCGGGACACGAGGTCACCGGGATGACGCGCACGCCGGCCAAGGCCGCGCTCCTCCGCGAATTCGGCGCACACCCCGTCGTCGCCGACGCGCTCGATCCCGACGCGGTCGGCCGCGCCGTCGCCGAGAGCGCGCCGGAGGTGATCGTGCACGAGCTCACCGCGATCCCCGCGAACCTCGACCTGCGGCGCTTCGACCGGGATTTCGCCCTCACGAACCGCCTGCGCACCGAGGGCACGGACAACCTCCTCTCCGCGGGGCGCGCCGTCGGCGTCCGGCGCTTCGTCGCCCAGAGCTACGCGGCCTGGAACACCGCCCGCACGGGCCCGCAAGTGAGGACCGAGCAGGACCCGCTCGACCCGGATCCGCCGAAGCCGCTCCGCCGCACCCTCGAGGCGATCCGCTACCTCGAGGAGGCCGTCACCGGCGCGACCTGGACCGAGGGGATCGTACTCCGCTACGGCGGGTTCTACGGCCCGGGCACCTCGATGGCCATCCGCCCGCCGAGCCCCATGGTCGAGATGGTGCGCAAGCGCTGGCTCCCGATCGTCGGCGACGGCGCCGGCGTCATGTCGTTCATCCACATCGACGACGCCGCGGCCGCCACCGTCGCCGCCGTCGAGCGCGGCCGGCGCGGCATCTACAACATCGTAGACGACGAACCCGCGCCGGCGTCGCAGTGGCTCCCCGCCCTCGCGCACGCCGTGGGCGCGAGGCCGCCCCTCCACGTGCCGCGCTGGCTCGGCCGCCTCCTCGCGGGCGAGGCCGCCGTCGTGCTCATGACCCGGGTGCGCGGCGCCTCGAACGCCAAGGCGCGCCGCGAGCTGGGCTGGCGGCCGCGCTACCCGAGCTGGCGCCAGGGCTTCCTCGGCGACGCGAGCTGAGCGATGACGACGGATCTCCTCGAGAGCCTGCGGCCCAAGGCGTTCGCCGTCGCCTACCGCATGCTCGGCAGCGTCGGCGCGGCGGAGGACATCGTCCAGGAGGCGCTGCTCCGCGTGCACCAGGTCCTCCGCGCCGGCGAGCGCATCGAGTCGCCGCAGACGTACGTCGCGACCGTGGTCACGCGCCTCGCCATCGACGAGCTGCGCTCCGCGCGCGTCCGCCGCGAGACCTACGTCGGCGAGTGGCTCCCCGAGCCGCTCCTCACCGACTCGGCGGACGACCCGGCCGAGCGCGCCGAGCTGGCCGACTCGCTCTCCTTCGCGTTCCTGATCCTGCTCGAGAGCCTCTCCCCCGAGCAGCGCGCCGTCTTCCTCCTCCACGACGTCTTCGGCTACGCGTTCGCCGAGGTCGCGCCGATCGTCGGAAAGAGCGAGGCGACGTGCCGGCAGCTCGCCGCCCGCGCCCGCCGGCACCTGCGCGAGCGCACCCCTCGCTTCACGGCGCGAGACGACGACGCCCGCCAGCTCGCCGACCGCTTCTTCGCCGCCGTCGAGCACGGCGACCTCGCCGGCCTCGAGGCGCTCCTGGCCCGCGACGCCTCGCTCCACGGCGACGGCGGCGGCAAGGCCCCCGCCCTCGCCCGCCCGCTCCGCGGCCGCGCCAGCGTCGCGCATGCGCTCGTGACCTGGGCCCGCAACGGCGCGCGCTTCGGCGGCTTCACCGTCCGGCGCGTCGGCGTCAACGCCCAGCCCGGCGCCATGATCCTCGACCCCGACGGCCGCATCATCACCGTCATGGCGCTCGACATCCGCGATGGCCGCGTCCATGCCGTCCGCTCCGTCGTCAACCCGGAGAAGATCGACCACCTCGGCCCCGTCGCCGACCTGTACGCGCTGCTGCAACGGGCGGCCCGGAGAGCCCAGCGTTCGGAGTGAGGAGAGATGAGCGAAGAGCGTATCGCCGTGATCGCGGACGTGCACGGCAACCGCTGGGCGCTCGAGGCGGTCCTCGAGGACTGCGCGCGGCGTGGGATCGCGTCGATCGTCGATCTGGGCGACACGGTGTCCGGGCCGCTCGACCCGGCCGGCACCATCACGATCCTGCGGCGCATCGATCCGCTCGGCGTGCTCGGCAACCACGACCGCGCGCTGCTCGAGGGACCGGAGCGGGCGCGGGACTACTCCGAGGCCGACCGCTTCGCCGCGCGCCACCTCTCCGCGGACGACCTGACGTGGCTCCGCAGGCGCGGCGCCACCGCAGCGCTGGGCGACGGCATCCTGCTCGTGCACGGCACCCCCTCCACCGACAGCGAGTACCTGCTGGAGGACGTGCGCGCCGGCGGGGCCCGCCTCGCGGACCCCGCTCGCGTGGCATCCGCGCTCGGCGCGACCGCGGCCGCGCTGATCCTGTGCGGCCACAGCCACGTGCCGCGGCTCGTGTCGCTCCCGGACGGGAGGCTGGTCGTGAATCCGGGGAGCGTCGGCCTTCAGGCCTACACGGGCGAGCTGCCGCGCCCCCACGCGGTCGGCGCCGGCAGCCCACATGCCCGCTACGCGACGCTGTGCCGAGCCGAGGCCGGCTGGCAGGTCGACTTCGTCGCCGTCCCCTACGACCACGAGAGCGCGGCGAGGGCCGCCGCGCGCAACGGGCGCGACGACTGGGCGGAGTGGATCCGCACCGGCCGGGCCTCGCTCTGACGGCCGGCCGACCGCGCCCCGGCGGCCCGCCCGGCGCCCGCGACCGCCGCGCGGGCCGCCCCCGGCCACCTCC
>JADGGV010000361.1 GCA_019689775.1 Gemmatimonadota bacterium | reverse complement strand
CGAGCGGGGGATGGCGCCCGCCGTCGTCCCGCGCCCCTCGACCCGTCCGCTTTCCCGCTCCGCCGGTCGGGCGCCGGGCAGCGCCGCGCCGGACCGCCGGCCGGGCGCCGCCGGCGCCGTCCCGCCCGAGATCCTGCGCCAGGTCCGGCTCATCGAGCTGCGCACGCGCGGCCTCGTCAACTCGATGTTCGGCGGCGAGTACCAGTCCGTCTTCAAGGGCCAGGGGATGGAGTTCGCTGAGGTGCGCGAGTACCAGATCGGCGACGACGTCCGCTCGATCGACTGGAACGTCACGGCGCGGATGCGCCAGCCGTACGTCAAGAAGCACGTCGAGGAGCGCGAGCTGACGGTGCTCCTGGCGGTCGACCTCTCCGGCTCCGAGCAATTCGGCACGCGCGGCCGCTTCAAGGCGGAGCTGGCCACGGAGGTCGCCGCGGTGCTCGCGCTCTCCGCGATCCGCAACAACGACCGCGTCGGGCTGCTCGTCTTCAGCGACCACGTCGAGCACGTCGTGCCGCCGCGGAAGGGGCGCCGCCACGTGCTCCGCCTGATCCGCGACCTGCTGGCGTTCCAGCCGGTGGGGCGGGGCACCGACCTGGTCGGCGCGCTGGAGTACGCGCTCAAGATCCTGCCGCACCGCTCCATCATCTTCGTGCTCAGCGACTTCCTCTCGCCGCTTCCCGCCGCGGCCGACGAGGAGGATGGCGATCCACTCCGGCGCGTGCTGCGCATGGCGGCGCAGCGGCACGACCTCGTCGCGGTCACGATCACGGACGTGGCCGAGGAGGCGCTCCCGGCCGCCGGGCTACTCGTGCTCACCGACCCGGAGACGGGCGAGCAGGTGGCCGTGGACACGGCCCGGGCGGAGACGCGCTCGCTCTACCGCGCGCTGGCGCAGCGGGAGCGGGACCGGCTGCGCAAGCTGCTGCGGCAATTGCGCATCGAGGAGATCGAGGTGCGCACGGACGCCTCGTACGTGGCCCCGCTGCTGGCCTTCTTCCGCCGCCGCGAGCGGCAGCTCCGACGCTGATGCCACGCCCGCCGGGTCCGCCGCATCTGGCCCTCGCGGGCCTCCTCGCCATGGCCGCGCTGCCCGCGGCGAGCGCCGCGCAGCAGGTGCGCGCCGCGGCCGCGCCGGACACCACCACGATCGGCGGCGTCGTGCAGGCGGCGGTGCGCTTCGATCTGCCCGCGGGTTACCACGCCATTGTCCCGGACTCGCTCCCGCTCCAGGGCACGGCGGAGAACGCCGGACGCCGGCAAGTGCGCGAGGTGGAGCGGCCGGACGGCAGCCGCGAGGTCACGGTCGTCTACCCGGTGACGCCGTGGCGCACCGGCACGATGGCGCTGCCGCGGATCGCGATCCGGCTCACCGGCCCGCAGGGCGAGCGGCTCCTGACGGTGGTGCTGCCGGCGGTGACGGTCCGCTCGGTGCTGCCGGCGGACACGACCGGGATCCAGCCGAAGCCGCCGAGCGACGTGCTCGGGCCGAACCGCCTCCTCTGGCCGTTCGTCCTGGCGGCGATCCTGCTGTTGCTCCTGCTCCTGGCGCTGGCCTACTGGCTCTGGCGCCGGTGGCGCGCGCGGCGGGACCGCGTGGTCGAGGTCCCCGCGGAGGTCCTCTCGCCGCGGGAGCGCACGATCCGCGAATTCGACCGCATCCGTGGGCTGCGGCTGGTCGAGATGGGGGAGTCGAAGGCGTTCTACTCGCTCGTCACCGCGACGCTGCGGGAGTACCTGGCCGGGCTGGACCCGCGCTGGGGCACGGACCTGACCACCTCGGAGCTGCTGGCGGAGCTGCGCGAGACGGCCGGCTGGGGGCCGGCGCACGAGCTGACGCCGCTCCTCGGCGCGGCCGATCTGGTCAAGTTCGCCAGGCGCCGCCCGGCCGCCGACGAGGCGCTCGCGGAGTGGGCGGCGCTCCGGCGCTGGGTGGAGACGTTCCCGGAGCCCGGCGCGCCGGCCGCGGCCGCGCCGACCCCGGTGCCGGCGGAGGCCGCATGACGTTCGACTTCGAGCACCCGTGGCTGCTCCTGCTGCTGGCGCCGATCGCGGCCTACCTCTGGTGGGCGCGGCGGCGCAAGCGGGCGGCGCTCGTCTTCTCGCGCGCCTCGACGCTGGCGCGCCTGACGCATCCGCTGGCCGGCCGGCTCGCGGCGCTGCCCGGGTGGCTGCGTTCGCTCGCCGTCGTCTTGCTCGTGCTGGCGCTGGCGGCGCCACGCACGGGCGTCTCCTCGACCGACGTCACGTCGGAGGGGCTGGCGATCGTGCTGGCCGTGGACGTGTCCAGCTCGATGCTCGCGGAGGACTTCCACCCGCAGAACCGGCTCGCGGTGGCGAAGCGGAACGTGCACGACTTCGTCGCGGCGCGGACGGACGACCGGATCGGGCTCGTCGCCTTCGCGGGCGAGGCGCTGACGCAGGTGCCGATCACGGTGGACTACCCGGTCATCTTCCGCGCGATCGACGCGCTGGACGTCGGCGACCTCGAGGACGGCACCGCGATCGGCACCGCGATCGCGACCGCGGCGAACCGGCTGCGCAAGGTCCCGGGGAAGTCGAAGGTCATGATCCTGATGACCGACGGGGAGAACAACCGCGGCGAGATCGACCCGCTGACCGCGGCCAAGGCGGCGGCGGCGTTCGGGATCAAGATCTACACGATCGGCGTCGGCACGGAGGGCGTGGCGCCGATCCCGGTCGCGCGGGGGCTATTCGGCTACGAGTACGCGAACCTGCCCGTGCACATCGATGACCGGTTGCTCACGCAGATCGCGCAGGTGACCGGCGGGCGGTACTTCCGCGCCACGTCCGCCGAGGCGCTCCAGCAGATCTATCACCAGATCGACAAGCTCGAGAAGTCGCCGGTCAAGGTGCACCGTTACGTGGACTTCACGCCGCGCTACCTGCCGTTCCTGCTCGCCGCGATCGTCTGCCTGCTCGGCGAGTGGGCGCTGCGCGCGAGCCGGTGGGGGAGGGTGCCGTGACGTTCGGGCGGCCCGAGCTGCTCTGGCTCGCCGTGGCGCTCCCGGTCGCGGTCGCGGCCGCGGCCGTCGGCTACGTCCGGCGCCGTCGGCGCGTGGCGCGCGCGCTGGGCGACCCGGTGCTGGTGAGCCGGCTCGGGATCGACGACCTTGGCCGCGTCCCGGTCCTGCGCCTCGTGCTGCTCACGCTCGCCGCGGCGCTCCTCGGGGTCGCGGCGGCCGACCCGCGCTGGGGGCTGAAGAGCGTCGAGACGCACGTGAGCTCGTTCAACGCCGTGCTCGCGCTCGACGTGTCGAAGTCGATGCTCGCGCGCGACGTCCCGCCGAACCGCCTCGAGCGGCAGCGGCTGCTGGCGCGGCTGCTGCTCCGCGAGCTGCCGGGCGACCGCTTCGGCGTGGTGATCTTCGCCGGCCGCGCCTACGTGCTCTCGCCGCTCACCGTCGACCACGCCGCCCTGGAGCTGTTCGTCGACGCGCTGGATCCGGAGATGGTCAGCCAGGGCGGCTCGTCGCTGGCCTCGGCGCTGAGCCAGGCGGTGGGGCTGGCGGCGGCGGACAAGCCGGTCCGCGGCGATCGCGTCGTCGTCGTGATGACGGACGGTGAGGCGTTGGAGGATGAGGACGCCGTGTTGAGCGCGGCCGAGGAGGCGGCGAAGGCGGGCGTCCGGGTGTACACGGTCGGCTTCGGCACGCCGCGCGGCGCGCCGGTGCCGGAGCAGGACCCGCAGACGGGGGGCATCGTCGGCTACAAGCGCGACCTGGATGGCCAGGTCGTGATCTCCAAGCTGAACGCGGATCTGCTGCGGCGGGTCGCGCAGATCGCGCACGGCGAGTACTTCCAGATGTCGGACCCGGACGCGACGCGGCGACTCGTCTCGACGCTCCAGCACCTGCGTCGCTCGCCGGCGGCGGGCGACCGGCGGCTGGAGCAGAAGGAGCAGTTCGAGTGGTTCGTCGGCGCGGCGCTCCTGCTGCTCGCGCTCGACGCGCTGACGGCGGACCGGCGGCGCGCCCGCGCGGTCGCGGCGGAGGCGCGGGCGCCGGTCGCGGCCGGTGCGCCGCCGGAGCCCGTGCCGGTGGAGGTCGAGGCATGAATCGGACTGGATTGGTCGTGCTGGGGCTGGCGGGCGCCCTCGTCGCGTTCGGGATCGGCGACCTTGAGCGCGGCAACCGGCTGTACCGCGAGGGGAAGTACGCGGAGGCGGTGGCGGCGTACGAGGCGGCGCTGGCGGGCGGGAAGAGCACGCCGCAGCTCGAGTACAACCTGGGCACGGCGCTGCTCCGGCTCGGGCGTCTCGAGGAGGCGGAGCAGCATCTGCGCGCGGCGCTACGCGACGTCGAGCCCTCGCTGCGCCAGCGCGCGCTCTACAACCTGGGCAACCGCTACCTGTACGCGGCGCGCGCGCCGAACGCGGCGCCGGACCAGCAGCAGAAGTTGCTCGACGCCGCCGTGCAGCAGTACCAGCAGGCGCTGCGCCTGCGGCCGGACGACGCGAACGCGAAGTGGAACCTGGAGCTGGCGCTGCGCGAGCAGCAGAAGCCGCAGGAGCAGGGCGGCGGCGGCGGCCGGCAGAAGAACCAGTCCGGCGG
>JADGGV010000360.1 GCA_019689775.1 Gemmatimonadota bacterium | reverse complement strand
CGGAGTTCGGAGTAAGAGCCAGGGCCGGGCCGGCGGTCCGCACCGGGGGGAGCCGGGCGGCGTCGGGCATCGGTGGGGGGAAGAAGTAGGCCGAGCGGATCGCGACGCGGCCGTCGGGGAGGCGGAACCGGCGGCGGGCGAGGACGCACCAGTCGCCGCCGAGCTCGTCGAGGTAGGCGCCGGGCGGCTCGGCGCCGCGGGCGACGGCGTCGTCGGGGTGCGCGGCGATCCAGGCGCGCGGCGAGAGGCGGGGGTCGAGGTCGGCCAGCTCGGCGAGCGCGACCGCGGGGAAGTCGCCAGCGACGGCGGGCGCGAGGATCGGGAGCGTGTCCGGCGGGTGCGTCTTCGCGGCGGGCGCGGTGCGGGCGGCCGGGGAGTCCTGGCGGCCGCCGAGGAAGGGGATGGCGATGCTCGGGACCGACACGGGGAGCGTGCCGGTCGAGGCGGAGTCGGCGGCGGTCTCGGCCGCGGGCGCGCCGCCGGGGCCGCCGGCGGCGGGCTGGCAGGCCGCGAGGAGCGCGAGCGGGAACGCGAGGTGGCCGGGGAGGCGGCGCCACGCCGGCCGCCGGGCGGCTCGTCGCGGGCCGCGCACCGTCGTGGCCCGGGCGCGCTCCGGGCGCCCCGCGGGGCGCGGCATCATAGCCGGTACTCGCGGAACAACCGGCGCTCGCCCTCCTCGCCCTCGAGCTTGGCCTCGAGCTCGACGTAGGGCTCCAACCCGCTGCCGGCGAGCTTCTCGCGGAACAGTTGATCGAGCTGGAAGATCCCGGCCGAGTTGGACATGTCGACGCGGAGCCGGATCGGCTTGTCGGCGCCGGCCTCGATGTGCACGGCCTCGATCGCCATGGCCGAGATCGAGTGGATGCTGGTGGAGCCGGCCTGGAACGGGATGCGCGAGCGGCCCTGCGCCATGTCGAGCGCGTCGGCGACGCGGACGATGCCGGCCTCGAGCGTGAGCGGCTTCCCGCCGGAGCGGTGCGCGATGATGGCGTGCAGCACCTCGGAGCGGACGACGGTCGCGGTGACGGCGTCGTAGACGCCGTCCAGGAGCTGGCGGAGCTTCTCCTGCGCGATGAAGAGGGAGAAGTCCTCGTGTCCGCTGCGGTGGATCGACATGCCGACGTCGTGGAGGAGTGAGGCCAGGGCGACGACGACCTCGGCGTCGTCCGCCGTCATCCCCCAGCTCGTGACGATCGAGGGCTCGACGCCGCGGTCCACCAGGAGACGCAGCAGCTTGACGGCGATGTTCATGACGATCTTCACGTGGACCGGCCCGTGGTCGGTCATGCCAAGCCGCTCGATGGCGTTGACGTTCGTGGCCAGCCACAGGCCGTAGAGGTCGTCGTCGGCGTTCACGCGGCCGATGATCTCGCGCAGCTTCGGGTTGTGGCGGTCGGGCACGTTCAGCTCGATGCGGCGCGCCATCCGCTCGGCGGGCGTCCGGCCGAAGGCCGGCTCGGCGGCCGGCGCCTCCTCGGGCGATACCGGCGGGCGGTGCGTGATCTGGATCTCGTCGTTCATGGGCTGGTCTCTCCGGGTCTCCGGGCGGCGAGCGCGCCGCTAGGGGACGGCCCTGGCGAATTCCGTTCCGGCGCTCGCGCAATGTGGCTCGTCCGGGCGCCGGTCGCAAACGGATGACGGGCGCTCAGCGCGCCGGCGTCACGATGCGCTCGGCGCCGGCGAGGAGCGCGTCGACGGCGAGCGCGAGGAGCGCGGCGGGGATCGCGCCGGACAGGATCATGCGCGTGTCGGAGAGGGCGAGCCCGGCGACGATCGGGTCGCCGAGGCCGCCGGCGCCGATGAACGCGGCGAGCGTGGCGGTGCCGACGTCGATGACCGCGGCGGTGCGGATGCCGGCCATGATGACGGGCGCGGCGAGCGGGAGCCGGACGTAGCGGAGCACCTGGGCGGGGGTCATGCCGAGCGCCTCGGCGGCGGCGACGGCGGCGGGGTCGGCGTCGCGGACGCCGGTGAAGGTGTTCCGGAGGATCGGGTAGATCGAGTACAGGAACAGGGCGACGAGGGCGGGCACGACGCCGATGCCGAGGAGCGGGACCATGAAGGCGAGGAGCGCGATGCCGGGGATGGTCTCGAGGACGCCGGCGGCGCGGATGGCGGGCTCGGCCCAGCGGCGGCCGCGCTCGAGGGCGAGGCCGAGGGATACGGCGACGAGCGTGGCGGCGCCGAGGGAGAGCGCGACGAGCACGAGGTGGCGGAGCGCGAGGCGGGCGAGCGTGTGGCGCTGGGCCCAGGCGTAGCCGATGGCGGAGCCGGCGCCGACGGTCGGTGCGGGGGTAGGCGCGGCGGCGGCGCCCGTGAGGCCGAGCATGCGTAGGGCGTCGGCGGCGACGCGCGTGATCGGCTCGGCGCCGAGCTCGACGCGCTCGTTCAGCCGGCGCATCGTCGCCTCGTCGAGCGTGCCGCTGAGCGCGACGAGCGCCTGGACGACGTCGGGGCGCGAGCGCGCGATGCGTGGGCCGACGAGGGCGGCGGCCTGGTACGGCGGGAAGAATCCGCGGTCGTCGCGGAGCACGACGAGGCCGAGCCGGGCGATCTGGCCGTCCGTGGAGTAGCCGTCGACGACGTCCACCGTGCCGGCCGCGAGCGCCGGGTACTTCACGGACTGGAGGAGGGAGCGGACGCCGCCGAACTCCAGGCCGTAGGCGCGGCGGAGGCCGACGAGGCCGTCGTCGCGGCCGATGAAGTCGGGGGTGAAACCGGCGGTGAGGCGCGGCGCGACGCGGGCGAGGTCGGAGAGCGTGCGCAGCGCGTAACGCTCCGCGGTCTCCCGGCGCACGGCGATGGCGTAGGTGTTCTCGAAGCCGAGCGGCGGGAGCCAGGCGACCCCGAAGCGGTCGCGGAAGACGGCGGAGACCCGGCGGAACACGGCCGTCGCATCGGCGCTGGGGCGCTCGCCGAGGATGGCGACGAGGCCGGTGCCCGTGTACTCGGGGTAAACGTCGATCGCGCCGCTGCGGAGCGCGCCGAAGGCGATCGTGGTCGCACCGAGGCCGAGCCGGCGCTGGACGGCGATGCCGCGGGCCTCGAGGAGCAGCGCCATCATCTCGGCGAGGAGGTAGGACTCGGCGAACGGCTTGGAGGCGACGACGACGGGCGCCGAGCGCGGGCGCTCGCGCACCTGCGGCAGCGCCGCCGGCCGGCGCGCGGCCGTGATTGCGGTGGCGAGGGGGCCGAGCACGAGGGCGAGCGCGGCGAGGACGGCCGGGCGGCTCACGCGGCCCCCAGGTGCGCGCGCTCGACGAGCCGGCGGACGTAGTCGGTGGCGGGCGCGGCGAGCAACTCGGCCGCCGGGGCCACCTGCTCGAGGCGACCGGCGCGGAGCACCGCGACGCGGTCGGCGAGGAGCGCCGCCTCGCGCAGGTCGTGGGTGACGAGGAGCGTGGTGATGCCGAGCTCGCGGCGGAGACGGGCGAACGCCGCCTGGAGCTCGGCGCGGGTGATGGCGTCGAGCGCGCCGAACGGCTCGTCGAGGAGGAGCGTCGCGGGGCGGGCGGCGAGGGCGCGCGCGAGGGCGACGCGCTGGCGCTGGCCGCCGGAGAGCTGGCGCGGCCAGCGGTCGCCGACGTCGGCGGCGGGGAGGCCGACGAGGTCGAGGGCGCGGGCGGCGGTGGCGTCGGCGTCGGCATCGCCGCGCAGCCAGGGGACGAGCGCGACGTTGCGGCGCACGCGCCAGTGCGGGAGCAGGCCGCCCTCCTGCTGCACGTAGCCGGTGGCGCGGCGCACGGCGACCGGATCGAGGGTGGCGAGGTCGCGGCCGTCCTTGAGCACGACGCCCCGGTCGGGGTCGACCATCCGGTTGAAGCAGCGGAGCAGCGTGGACTTGCCGGCGCCGCTCTCGCCGACGAGGGCGACGAGCTCGCCGCGGCGGAGCGCGAGGGAGACGCCGTTGAGGGCGGCGACGTCGCCGTAGCGCTTCACGACGTCCACGGCCTCGAGGACGATGTCGGGCTCGGGCATCGCGACGCGGGCGGCGGTGCGAGGGGGTCGGGCGCGATCCTCATGATGGCCGCGCGGCCGGGCGCGCGCGAGGGGCGCGAGTCAGCGGCGGCGGTTGCGCTTCTCGAGGACGACGTCGCCTTCCACGATCATGTAGCGGATGACGCGGCGCGTGATGTCGGCGAACGCCTCCTCACGCTCGCGGAAGCGGTCGTTGGAGACGACGCAGGCGTCGAGGTCGCGGGCGAAGGAGAGGATGAAGTAGTCGGCGTCGGTGCCGGCGGGCGCCTGGCGGATGCGGCCGTCGTCGACCATCCGCTCGAAGGCGTGGCGCTCGTCGATCTGGTGGCGGAGCGCGGCGTCGACGACGACGATCGGCCGGTAGCCCTCCTGCTCGAGCTTGTCGACGACGAGCTGGATGTTACGGAGGCGCGCCTCGTCGCCCTCGGTCGAGTGCGCTACGTTGGAGCCGTCCACGATGGCGATGCGCTCGGTCGGTCCGATTTTGTCCCGGTCGGTCATCTCGCCCCGCCTCGCGGCGCGGGGGGGGGGGGGGCCCCCCCCCCCCCCCCCCGCCACAACCCCCCCCCCCCCGGGGGGGGGGGGGGGGGGTTGCGGGGGG
>JADGGV010000359.1 GCA_019689775.1 Gemmatimonadota bacterium | reverse complement strand
TTTTTTTAAAAACCCACCGGCCCCCCCGGGGGGGGGGTCCCCGCCCCCGGCGGGGGGGGGGGGGGGGCGCCCCGCCCGCGAACCGGGCATCGACGCGGCCCGCCGCGATACGCGCCTCGCGCTCCTCTGGTCGCTCGCCACGGCCTGCATCGCGGCGGGCGGGATCTGGCCGTTCGCGCACGGGACGGGCGAGGCGCTCGTGCTGGTGCTGGCGCTGGGATTCGCCGAGGCCGGCGGGGCTGCGCCGCCGGCGCGGGAGGACGCCGCATGAGGCTCGCGGTCAACGGCCGCTTCTACGCGGCGCCGCTCACCGGCGTGCAGCGCTTCGCCATCGAGGTCACGCGCCGGCTCGCGTGGCTCGCCGAGCCGGAGCTGTTCCTCCCGGCCGGCGTGGAGCCGCCGGCCGAGCTGGTCGGGCGGGTCCGCGTCCGGCGCGGCCGGCTGCGCGGCCACGCCTGGGAGCAGCTCGAGCTGCCCCGCGCGCTGGCGCGGGCGCGCCCGGACGTCGAGCTGCACCTGGCCGGCACCGCGCCGCTCGCCTCGACGGGGCACGTCGTGGCGATCCACGACCTGCTCCCGCTGTCGAACCCGGAGTGGTTCGGCCGCCGCTTCCGCCTCTGGCGCACCGCGGTGCTGCGCCGCACCGCGCCGCGCGCCGCCGCGGTGCTCACCGTCTCCGACTGGGCGGCCGAGGAGGTGCGGCGCCGGCTCGGCGTCGCGCCCGCGCGCCTGTTCGTGGTGACGCAGGGGCTCGCGCCGTTCGACCGCCCCGCGCCCGCCGACGCCGTCGCCCGCGTCCGCGAGCGCTACGCGCTCCCCGAGCGCTTCCTGCTCGCCGTCGGCGCCGGCGACCCGCGCAAGAACCTCGGCTTCCTCGAGGCGGTCCGCGACGCCTGGCCCGAGGCCGGCGGCGAACCGCCGCCGCTGGTGCTGGTCGGCGAGCCGGCGGCGCGCGTGCACCCGCCGGGGGCGCGCCGGCTGGCGCCGGTCGCGCAGCGCTCGTCGTCGGGCGCCGGGCCGACGCCGCCCGCCGCGCCCACCCACGTCCCCGGCGGCAGCGGCGGCGCGCAGTTCCTCGGCCGCGTCCCGGACGACGAGCTGCACGCGCTCTACACCGCCGCATCCGCGCTCTGCTTCCCGTCGCTCGCGGAGGGGTTCGGGCGGCCGCCGCTCGAGGCGCTGGCGTGCGGCACGCCGGCGGTCGCGGCGGACTATGCGGCCGCGGCCGACGTGCTCGGCCGTTGGCTCCCGGTCCTGCCGCTCGATCCGGCGCTGTGGGCGCGCACGCTCGCGGAGCTGGTCGTCCCCGGCCCGGCGCGCGACGCGGCGGTCGCTCGCGGGCGCGGGCTCGCCCGGCGCTTCGACTGGGACGCCGCCGCGGCGCAGGTGCTGTCGGCGTGCCAGGCGGCCGCGCGGCGCGGCGGGAGGCGCTGATGCGCGTCGCCATCGTGCACGACTGGCTGACCGGGATGCGCGGCGGCGAGCGCGTGCTCGAGGCGATGCTCGACCTCTTCCCCGACGCCGAGATCTTCACGCTGCTGCACGTGCCCGGCTCCGTCTCGGCGCGCATCGAGGCGCGGCCGATCCACACCTCGCCGCTCCAGCGCGCGGCGTTCGTGCGTCGGCACCACCGGCGCTGGCTGCCGCTCTTCCCGCTCGCGGTCGAGGCGCTCCGCCCGCGCGGCTTCGACCTGGTCCTCTCCAGCAGCCATTGCGTGGCCAAGGCCGTGCGCACCGGCGGCGCGCCGCACCTGTGCTACTGCCACACGCCGATGCGCTACGCCTGGGACCAGCTCGATGCGTATCTCCCGCCCGGGAGAGCCGGCCGGCTCGCGCGCTTGGCGGCCGCGCCCGTCGCCGCGGCGCTCCGCCGCTGGGACGCGGCCACGGCGCGGCGCGTCGATGCGTTCGTCGCGAACTCCGCGCACGTGCGCGACCGCATCCGTCGGTCCTGGGGGCGCGACGCCGCCGTCGTCCACCCGCCCGTGGCCGTCGAGCGGTTCGGCCGCGCCCGCGCGCCGGAGGACTTCTACCTGGTGCTCGGCGCACTCGTCCCGTACAAGCGCGTCGAGCTGGCGATCCGCGCCGCGGCGCTCGCGCGCCGCCACCTCGTGGTGGCCGGCGACGGGCCCGAGCTGCCGCGGCTGCGCGCGATCGCCGGCCCGGGCGTCTCGTTGCTCGGCCGCGTCTCCGACGACGACGTCGCCGCGCTCTACGCCCGCTGCCGCGCGTTCCTCTTCCCCGGCGTCGAGGACTTCGGCATCGCCGCCGTGGAGGCGCTGGCGGCGGGCGCGCCCGTCGTCGCGCGGGCGGCCGGCGGCGCGCTGGAGACCGTGGTCGGGCCGACCATCTCCGCGGACGGCACGGTCGTCCGCCCGGCCGCCGGCGCGCCGCCCGGCGTCTTCTTCGCGGAGCCGAGCGCGGAGGCGCTGGCCGCGGCGATGCTGCACCTCGAGGCGGCGCCGCCCGCCGAGGTCGCGTGCCGCGCCGCCGCCGCGCGCTTCGCGACGCCGCGCTTCCACGAGGGGCTGTCGCGCGAGGTGGCGCGGCTGCTGGGCGCCGCCGCGCCCGCGCCGGTCCGGCCGCGCGCCGGGACGGCGCCGGCCGGAGCGTGGCCCGTCGGCCCCCCGGAGGCCGCCGCGGCGCCGCGCGTCGCCCGCGAGCGGAGCCGCTGACCGTGCGCGTCCTCCACGTCGGCTGCGAGCTGGACCGCGAGCGTCGCAACGCCGCCGCGCTCCTCGACGCCTGGCCGACGCTCCTGGACGTGGCGCGCGCCGCGGCGGACGCCGGCGTCCAGGTCGAGATCCTCCAGGCCGCGCACCGCGACGAGGTCGTCGAGCGCGACGGCATCCGCTGCCACTTCGTCGCCGAGCCTGGGCTGCTGCGCGCGCCGGGCACACGCGGCGCCGCCGGCGTGGTCCCGTTCCGCATGGCGCGCCGCGCCGCCGCGCTCGGCCCGGAGGTCGTGCACGTGAACGGGCTGGCGTTCCCGCTGCACGCCCGCGCGCTCGCCGCCGTACTCCCGCGCGCCGCGCTCCTGTTCCAGGACCACGGGGACGTGCCGCCGGCGCGCCGCCAGCGCCTCCACGCCTGGGGGCTCGCGTTCGCGGACGGCGTCTGCTTCGCGGCGCGCGAGCAGGCGCGGCCGTTCGTCGACGCCGGCGTGCTCCCGGGCGACGTCGCCATCTTCGAGGTGCCGGAGTCCTCGACGCGCTTCACGCCCGGAAGCCGCGCCGCCGCCCGCGCCGCCACCGGCGTGCACGGCGACCCCGCGCTGCTGTGGGTCGGCCGCCTGGACGCGAACAAGGACCCGCTCACGGTGCTGGACGCGCTCTCCCGCGCGCTGCCGCTCCTCCCCGACCCGCACCTCTGGTGCGCGTTCGGCGACGCGCCGCTGCTCCCCGCCGTGCGCGCGCGGCTCGACGCCGAGCCGGCGCTCGCCGCGCGCGTCCACCTCCTCGGCCGCGTCCCCCACGCCGAGGTCGAGGCGCTCGCCCGCGCCGCCGACCTGCTCCTGCTGGCCAGCCACCGCGAGGGGTGCCCGTTCGCCGTGATCGAGGCGCTCGCCTGCGGCGCCACGCCGCTCCTCAGCGACATCCCCGCGCACCGCGCGCTCACCGGCCGCGGCGCGGTCGGCGCCCTCTTCCCGCCGGGCGACGCCGCGGCGCTCGCGGACGCCCTCGTCGCCTGGAGCGGCCGCAACCGCGCGCTGCTGCGGCGCGCCGCGCGCGAGCACTTCGAGCGCGAGCTGTCCTTCGCCGCCGTCGGCCGCAAGCTCGCCGACGCCTACGCCGCCGTGCGGAGGGACGCGTGAAGGTCGCGCTGCTCGTCCCCGGCGGCGTGGACCGGAGCGGCACCGAGCGCGTGATCCCGTGCCTGCTCTGGCTGATCGAGCGCCTCGTCGCCGCCGGCCTCGAGCTGCACGTCTTCGCCGCCGCGCAGGAGGACCGGCCCGGCGCGTGGCCGCTCCTCGGCGCGCGCGTCCACAACGCCGGCGCGCACCCCCGCCGCGCGCGCATGCTCGCCGCGCTCGCCGCCGAGCACCGACGCGCGCCGTTCGACGTGCTCCACGCCGTGTGGGCGGCGCCGGCCGGCGTCGTCGCCGCCGCGGCCGGCGCGCTCCTCCGCGTGCCCGTGCTGCTCCACCTCACCGGCGGCGACCTGACCGCGCTCCCCGACATCGGCTACGGCGTCCGCGTCCGGCGCCGCGGCCGCGCCTGGCTCCGCCTCGCCCTCGCCGGCGCCGACCGCATCACCGTGCCGAGCGCGTACGTGCTCGAGCAGGCGCGCGCGCTCGGCATCGCCGCCGAGCGCCTCACCTACGGCGTCGCGCTCGACCGCTGGCCGCCGCTCGCGCCGCGGCGCCGCGAGCCCGGCGCGCCCGCGCGGCTGCTGCACGTCGGCAGCCTGAACCCGGTCAAGGACCAGGGCACGCTGCTCCGCGCCGCCGCGCGGCTGCGCGACGCCGGCGTCGCGTTCCGGCTGGACATCGTGGGCGAGGATACGCTGGGCGGGAAGGTTCAGCGGGAGGCGGCGGCGCTGCGGCTCGGCGACGACGTCGTCGCCTTCCACGGGTTCCTCCCGCAC
>JADGGV010000358.1 GCA_019689775.1 Gemmatimonadota bacterium | reverse complement strand
GGCCGGGGTTAGCGTAGCCGCTCGTTGCTGGTGGGGGACCATCCAAACCCCGAAGACGCATGTCGCGGACGCTGTCGCTTACGCTCGTACTTGGCCTTCGACTTCTCGGCATTACCGAGCCGGGAGGAGGGGGCCTGGTCGTGCGTAGGGGGCGGCAGCGGTAGCCCCGACGGCACGAAGCGAATCGAGAGATCGCGGGCCTTCTCCTCCGAGAAGGCCCGCTTTTTTGTCCCCGTACCTACCTGGGAGTGCGGTCCGATGCAGCGAGTATGGGTCTTCGACACGACGCTACGGGATGGCGAGCAATCGCCGGGCGCGACGATGACGCCGGCGGAGAAGCTCCGGCTCGCGCATCAGCTCGACGCGCTCGGGGTGGACGTGATCGAGGCGGGGTTTCCGGCGAGCTCGGCGGCGGAGGCGGCGGGGGTGCGGGAGATCGCGCGGGAGGTGCGGCGGCCGGTGATCGCGGCGCTGGCGCGGGCGACGGCGACGGATATCGACGCGGCGGCGGCGGCGCTGGAGGGTGCGGAGCGGGCGCGGATCCACGTGTTCCTGGCGACGTCGTCGATCCACCTGCGGCACAAGCTGCGGATCAGCGAGGACGAGTGCGTGGAGCGGGCGGTGGCGGCGGTGCGGCGGGCGCGGCGCTACACGGCGGACGTGGAGTTCAGCGCGGAGGATGCGACGCGCACGGATGTGGCATTCCTGTGCCGGGTGATCCGGGCGGTGGTGGAGGCGGGGGCGACGACGGTGAACCTGCCGGACACGGTGGGCTACGCGCACCCCGCGGAGATCCGGCGGATGTTCGAGGCGGCCCGGGCGTGCGTGCCGGCGGACGTGGTGCTGTCGGCGCACTGCCATGACGACCTGGGGCTGGCGACGGCGAACACGCTGGCGGCGATCGAGGCGGGCGCGCGGCAGGTGGAGTGCACGGTGAACGGGATCGGCGAGCGGGCGGGGAACGCGGCGCTGGAGGAGGTGGTGATGGCGCTCAAGACGCGGCGCGACGCTTTCCCGTACGAGACGCGGGTGCAGACGACGGAGCTGCACCGGGCGAGCCGGCTGGTTGCGCTGGTGACGGGGATCCACCCGCAGCCGAACAAGGCGATCGTCGGGAAGAACGCGTTCGCGCACGAGGCGGGGATCCACCAGGACGGCATCCTGAAGGAGCGGACGACCTACGAGATCATGACGCCGGAGAGCGTGGGCGCGCGGGAGACGAGCCTGGTGCTGGGTCGGCACTCGGGGCGCAGCGCGCTGTCGCAGCGCTACAAGGCGCTCGGCTACGAGCTGGACGACGCGGCGCTGGCGCGGGCCTACAACCTGTTCAAGCAGCTCGCGGACCAGAAGAAGGCGGTGCTGGACGAGGACCTGATCGCGATCCTGCACCACGGCACGATGGAGAGCGCGCCGCAGCGCTATCGGCTGCGGCAGCTCGAGGTGGTGTGCGGGACGCGGCAGGCGGCGGCGCGGGTGGAGCTGACGGTGGACGGCCGCGAGGTGGCGTCGGTCGCCGAGGGCGACGGGCCGCTGGCGGCGGTCTTCGCGTCGATCGACGCCGTCGCCGACCACGACGTCGAGCTTCAGGAGCTGACGATCGCGGCGATCACGCCGGGCGGCGACGCGGTGGGCGAGGTGACGCTCCAGGCGCGGATCGACGCGAAGACGTTCACGGGTGCGGGCGCGGCCACGGACATCGTGACGGCGGCGGCGCGCGCGTACCTACAGGCGCTGAACAAGGCGTCGCACGCCCGCACGCTGGAAGCGGCGGAGCTGGAGCGGGCCAGCTATCTCTGGGGGGTGTGAGCATGAAGCGATCGAGAGTGCGGCTGCGCGGGCCGTTCCGCCTGCCTCGCCGGGTGAAGCGCTCGGAGCGGGCGCATCCGAATCGGACGGCGCAGCCGGCGGTCGAGCCGCGCGGGACGGTCCAGCCGCGGCCGCGGGAGACGACGTGAGCGAGGCGACCGTTCCGGCGGGGGCGGCGGCGGCCGCCTCGCGCGGCGGCGGTGCGGGGGCGCGTCGCCCGCGCACGCTGTTCGAGAAGATCTGGGACGCGCACGAGGTGCGGCCGGAGACGGCGAGCACGCCGGCGGTGCTGTACGTCGACCTGCACCTGGTGCACGAGGTCACGTCGCCGCAGGCGTTCGCGGAGCTGCGCGCGCGGGGGCTGCGGGTGCGGCGGCCGGACCGCACGCTGGCGACGATGGACCACTCGACGCCGACGCTGCCGCGCGGCGCGGACGGCGCGTTCCCGGTCGTCGACGTGCGGGCCGCGGCGCAGCTCGAGCGGTTGGCCGAGAACTGCCGCGACTTCGGCATCCCGCTCTACGCGCTCGGCGACGAGCGGCAGGGGATCGTCCACGTGATCGGGCCGGAGCAGGGGCTGACGCAGCCGGGGATGACGATCGTCTGCGGCGACAGCCACACGAGCACGCACGGGGCGTTCGGCGCGCTCGCGTTCGGGATCGGCACGACCGAGGTCGCGCACGTGCTGGCGACGCAGTGCCTGCTCCAGAAGCGCGCGAAGACGATGGAGGTGCGCGTGGAGGGGCGGCTGCCGCGCGGCGTCGCGGCGAAGGACCTGATCCTGGCGATCATCGCGAGGATCGGCACCGGCGGCGGGACCGGCCACGTGCTCGAGTACACGGGCCCGGCGATCCGTGCGCTCTCGATGGAGGAGCGCATGACCGTGTGCAACATGTCGATCGAGGCGGGCGCGCGGGCCGGGCGCGGGGCGCCCGACGACACCACGTTCGAGTACCTGGCCGGCCGGCCGTTCGCGCCCCGGGGCGCGGCGTGGGACGCGGCGCTGGCGCGCTGGACGTCGCTTCGAGGCGACGACGGCGGCGCCTACGACGCGTCCGTCACCATCGACGCGTCGCGTCTCGCGCCGATGGTCACGTACGGCACGAACCCGGGGATGGCGATCCCGGTCGACGGGCGGGTGCCCGACCCGGCGCGGGAAGGCGACGCGTCGCGGCGCGCGGCGCTGGAGAAGGCGCTCGCGTAAATGGGGCTCGTGCCGGGCACGCCGATCGCCGACGCGAGGCTCGACGTCGTCTTCCTGGGGAGCTGCACGAACTCGCGCCTCTCGGACCTGCGCGCGGCCGCGGCGCTGCTGCGCGGGCGGCGCATCGCCGAGGGCGTGCGGATGCTCGTCGTCCCCGGCTCCCGCGAGGTGAAGCGGCAGGCGGAGGCGGAGCGGCTGGACGAGGTGTTCCGCGCCGCGGGCGCGGAGTGGCGGGAGCCGGGCTGCTCGATGTGCATCGCCATGAACGGCGATGCGCTCGCGCCGGGGCAGTACGCGCTCAGCACGAGCAACCGGAACTTCGAGGGGCGGCAGGGGACGGGCGGGCGGACGTTCCTGGCCTCGCCGCTGACCGCGGCGGCGAGCGCACTGGCGGGGCGGATCGCCGACCCGCGTCCCTACCTGGAGCGCGGAGGCGAGGCGTGATGGAACCGTTCCGCAGCTTCACGGGCCGCGCCGTCGCGCTCCCGATCGACGGCATCGACACGGACCAGATCATCCCGGCGCGGTTCCTGACGACGACGGGGAAGGACGGGCTCGGCGCCGCGCTGTTCGCGGACTGGCGCTACGGCCCGGACGGCGCGCCGAAGCCGGACTTCCCGCTGAACCGGCCGGAGGCGGCGGGCGCGCGCATCCTCGTCGCCGGCGACAACTTCGGCTGCGGCTCCTCGCGCGAGCACGCGCCGTGGGCGCTGCTCGGCTGGGGCTTCCGCGCGGTCGTGAGCCCCTCCTTCGCCGACATCTTCCGCAACAACGCGCTGGGGAACGGGCTGCTGCCGATCCAGGTGACGGTGGACGCGCACGAGCGGATCCTGGCGCTCGTGGGCGCGGACCCGCGCGCCGAACTGGCGGTCGACCTCGAGGCGCAGACGCTCACGCTCCCCGACGGCACGGCGATCGGCTTCCCGATCGACCCGTTCGCGCGGCACTGCCTGCTCCAGGGCGTCGACCGGCTCGGGTTCCTGCTCGCGCTCGACGCCGACATCCGGGCGTTCGAGGCCGCGCACGCGGCCGGGCCGGTCACCATCCGGGCGGGAGAGTGGGGGAGCGCCCCGTCGGCTACCTCGGGGGGCGTCGCATGAGGGCCCGGATCGCGGTGCTGCCCGGCGACGGCATCGGCCCCGAGGTCACGCGCGAGGCGGTGCGGGTGCTGGACGCGGTCGCGCGGCGCTTCGGACACGAGTTCGAGACCGTGGAGGCGGCGATCGGCGGCGTCGCCATCGACACGGTGGGCGAGCCGCTCCCGGCGGCGACGCTCGAGCTTTGCCGGAACGCGGATGCGGTGCTGCTCGGCGCGGTCGGCGGGCCGAAGTGGGACGATCCGGCGGCGACGGTGCGGCCGGAGCAGGGGCTGCTCGGCATCCGCAAGGCGCTCGGGCTGTATGCGAACCTGCGGCCGGTCGCGCCGCACCCGCGCGCCGCGGCGACGTCGCCGCTCCGGCCGGAGCGGCTGGCGGGCGTGGACCTCCTCGTCGTGCGCGAGCTGACGGGCGGGATCTACTTCGGCGAGAAGCGCCGCGCGCGCGCCCCCCCCCGCCGCGCGCGCGCGCCGGCCGGGGGCGCGGACA
>JADGGV010000357.1 GCA_019689775.1 Gemmatimonadota bacterium | reverse complement strand
AAAGCGCCTGGGGCTCGCGGCGGGGGCGGGGATGGGGGGGCGCGGCGGCGGCGTCGAGCTGGGGCTCGTGCCGCCGCGGCAGTTTCCGGAGCCCGCCGTCGTCTCGCTGTTCTACGAGCTGTACAACGTGCCGGCCGGCGCGACCTACCGCACCCGGATCCGGGTGGTGCCGGTCGGCGGTGGCGGCGTCGGCAGCGCGGTCAAGCGGCTGTTCGGCCGGGGGCGCGCGCCGATCTCGCTCTCCTTCAGCGAGCCGGCGAACCCCGATGCGGCCGGCGTGATCCAGGTGCTGCGGCGCGTGGACATGCGTGCGCTCAAGCCCGGCGCGTACCGCGTGGAGGTGGAGACGGCGGTGGGCAGCCGGGTGGTGCGGCGGGCGCGGGAGCTGGTGATCCGCGGCTCGTAGGCGTGCGCGGGGCGCTGCCGCCCGCCGGCTGCGGCGAGCGGCAGCGGAGCGGGCGGCCGCGGCGCGCGCGGCGCGACCGGCGCCGCTAGAGCGCGCCGTGCGCGCTGCCGCTGCGCCGCTCGCTGTCGAGGCACTCCTCGAGCGCGTCGAAGAGCCGCTGGAAGTGCTCGGGGCGGTGCGCGGCGGTGGCGCAAAGGCGGAGTCGCGCGAGGCCCGGGGAGACGGCGGGGTAGGTGACGGCGGAGACGAAGACGCCGCGGGCGAGGAGGCGGCGGGCCCAGCGACGGGCGCGCCACTCGTCGCCCAGGAGCACGGGCACGACGGGGGTGGTCGAGGCGCCGGTGGGGAGGCCGAGGCGGCAGAGGCCCTCGCGGAGCACGCGGGTGTTCTCGCGCAGGCGGACGAGGTGCTCGGGTTCGTCGAGGATGATGTGGAGCGCCTCGAGCGCGGCGGCGGCGTTCGCGGGCGTGATGGCGGCGGAGAAGATGTAGGGCGCGCTGCCGTGCTGGATGTAGATCTTGAGCGGGAGCGAGCCGGCGAGGAAGCCGCCGGAGGACGGGATCGCCTTGGAGAGCGAGCCGGTGACGATGTCGATGCGGCGGGGGTCGACGCCCTGCGCCTCGCAGATGCCGCGGCCCTCGGCGCCGATCGCGCCGATGGAGTGGGCCTCGTCGACGAGGAGGAACGCGCCGTAGCGGTCCTTCAGCTCGATGACCTGGGCGAGTGGGACCTGGTCGCCATCCATGCTGAAGACGGAGTCGACGGCGACGAGGATGCGCTTGGCGCCCTTGGCGCGGGCCTGACGCAGGCGGCGCTCGAGGTCGCTCATGTCGTTGTGGCGGAAGCGCCGCGCCTGACAGCCGGCCATGCGCACGCCGTCCTGGATGCTCTGGTGCGCGTACTGGTCGAGGATCACATGGTCGTCGGGCCCGAAGAGGGCGGTGATGGCGGCGACGTTCGCGTCGTAGCCGGAGGCGAAGGTGGCGGCGGCCTCGTGGCCGAGGAAGCGGGCGAGCTCGTGCTCGAGCTCGAGGTGCAGCTCGAGCGTGCCGGTGAGGAGGCGGACGCCGCCGCAGGACGTGCCGTAGCGCTCGACGGCGCGGTTGACCGCCGCGGTCAGGCGGGGGTGGCCGATCAGCCCCAAGTAGCTGTACGACGAGAACATGACGAAGTCGCTGCCGAGCGCCGCGCTCTCGGGGCCGGCGGCGCGGGCGAGCGGGAGCTGGTACGTGTAGAGCGACTCGGGGAGGCCGTAGCCGAAGATCTCGAACCAGCGCTTGACGTTCGGCGTATCGAGGAGCGAGCCGGGTTCGATGAGGTCGTCGCCGGACTTGCCCTCGAAGTAGCCGTCGAAGGGATCCTTCGTGAACGCGTTCAGCCGTTCAGACGCCGGGCCGGAAGGCGACCTTGATGGAGCGGTGGCCACCTTTGTCGAGAGCGGCGGAGATGGCTGCACGATAGTCCTCCAAGTCGAAGACGTGAGTCAGTATGCCGAGCTCGTGGAGTCCGTCGCGGCGGATGAGCTCGAGTGAGGCGTCGTAGATGTCTCGCTCCTGCTGGTCGAACGGGGCGAGGCCATAGGCGAAGACGCCGGCGACGGCGAGCTGGCGGTACCAGATGCGGGTCCAGTCGGCGGAGAGCTTGGCGGCGGCGCCGACGAGGACGATGCGGCCGCCCTCGCGGGCGAGGGCGAGGGCGTCGCGGACGGAGGCGCGGGTGCCGACGGTGTCGTAGACGAGCGAGGGGCCGCCCTCGACGAAGGTCGGCGCGAGCGTGGGCCGGTAGCTGCGCGCGTCGGGGAGCGAGGCGGCCCAGGCGTAGAGCGCCTCGCGCCGGGCGAAGATGTGCGAGGCGCCGGCGCGCTCGGCGAGCTCGCGCTGGAACGGGTAGCGCGCGAGCGTGGCGATGGGGCCGCTCCAGCCGACGAGGCGCAGCGCCTTGATGGTCAGCGCGCCGATGGTGCCCGCGCCGATGACGAGGACGACATCGTCCTCGCGCGGCGGGTGCAGGAGCACGGGGCGGAGCGCGGAGGCGAACGGGTCGGTGAGGACGCCGACCTCGTCGGGGATCTCGCCGAGCGCGTGGAGCTGGCTCCGGTGCGCGACGAAGAAGCGGGACCAGCCGCCGCCGACGGCGGGGCAGTAGCCGATCATGGGCCCGGTGCCGACGGCGCCCTCGGTGGTGCGGCGGCAGAGGCCGTACTCGCCGCGGGCGCAGGCGGGGCAGGGCGGCTCGAGGCCGCGCTGCGCGCAGGAGAGCATCGGGTTGACGACGACGCGGTCGCCGACGCTCCAGGGGGCGGCGTCGCTGCCGGTCTCGACGATGCGGCCGACGTTCTCGTGGCCGAAGGTGAAGGGGTAGGCGCCGAACGGCTCGAGGGTGAAGGAGTCGTGGGCGGTGAGGGCGGCGAGGTCGCTGCCGCAGATGCCGCTGAGGGTGGTCTCGATGCGGACCCAGTCGGGGCCGGGGAGCGCCGGGGGGGCGACGTCGTCCATGGCCACGCAGCCGAGCGGACCGAGGGCGAGGGTGGGCCGGCGCGCGGCCGCCCAGCGCGTCCAGAGATACCGCACCGGCCGGTAGTGGAATCGGATGGCGCGCATGCCCTGCTCCCGGCGACGCCCGGACGTCGGCGCAGCTTGGAAAAAGAGGGTGATCGAGAGAGGAAGGTACGGCTGCGCGCGGGATCGGACAAGAACGGCGCAGGCGCAAGCTCGTGCGGCACTTGTGGAAGTGCGGGGGGCGGGTCTAGCTTCGGGGGGCACACCTCCTTCCGGGTTCGCTCATGAACACCACCCACGAACGGCCGGCGCCGGCCCCGGTCCCGGCCAGCCTGTACGACCGACGCGGCTTCCTGCGGGCGACGAGCGGCGGGACGGCGGCGATCCTGCTGGCCTCGCTGCTGCCGGCGGGGTGCGCGGCGGACTACCCGCAGGCGGCAGCCGACGGCGTGGCGCTGAAGGCGCTGACGGCGAAGGAGTACGCCGTGCTCCGGGCGGCGGCGGAGGCGCTGCTCGTCGACGTGCCGGTCGATCCGGCGGCGGTGGCCGCGGAAGTGGACCGGGAGCTGGCGGCGGTGGGCGAGCCGATCCGGGGCGACATGAAGACGGTGCTCGGGCTGCTGGAGCATCTGACGATCCTGGGCGGGCACATCCGACCGTTCACGTCGCTGCCGGCGGCGGAGCGGCTGGCGTACCTGCGGGGGTGGGGGACGAGCCGCTTCCGCCTGCGGCGCGGCGCGTTCCAGGCGGTGAAGGCGTTCGTCTACTTCTTCGCCTACACGCAGGATGCGACGCGGCCGCTGACGCACTTCCCCGGGCCGTGGCCGGAGCGCATGAAGATCCCCGCAACGCCCGTGGACTTCGGGCCGATCGCATGATCATCCAGGGAAGGAACCGGCGAGGCGACGTCCGCGAGAAGGCGGACATCGTGGTGGTGGGCACGGGCGCGGGCGGCGGCACGCTGTCGGCGTACCTGGCCGAGCGCGGGTGGGACGTGGTCATGCTGGAGAAGGGGGGCTTCTTCCGGGCGGAGGACTTCACCCAGCGCGAGGAGGACGCGATGCGGGAGTTCAACGGCCGGCGGGGGCTGGACGCCTCGGACGACAACGCGGTGTTCCTGAACTACGCCGAGGCGGTGGGCGGGTGCACCGTGCACTACTGGGGCGACTCGTTCCGCACGCCGCAGGACCGGCTGGAGAAGTGGCGCACGACGAGCGGCATCGAGTGGATGACGCCGGCGGAGCTGGACCCGCACTGGGACGCGATCGAGAAGGAGCTGGGGATCCACATCGCCGAGGAGCGGCTGTTCAACGAGAACAACCGGCTGGTGCGGGCGGGGTGCGAGGCGCTGGGGGTGACGGGGGCTGCGGTGCCGACGGCGCGCGTGGACTGCATCGGCTGCGGCTGGACGCAGTTCGGCTGCGCGTACAACCGGAAGAGCTCGCAGCTCATCACGACGATCCCGCGGGTGTCGAAGGCGGGCGGGCGGATCTACAGCGATGCGCACGTGGCGCGGATCGTGGTGGAGGGCGGGCGCGCGGTCGGCGTGGAGGGGACGTTCGTCGACCGGGCGACGAAGGCGCCGCGCGGCCGCTTCCGCGTGGACGCGCCGCTCGTGGTGGTGGCGGCGGGGTCGCTGGGGACGGCGGAGCTGCTGCTGCGGAACTTCGAGGACCCAGTCGTCGGGCGGCGCCTCTACATC
>JADGGV010000356.1 GCA_019689775.1 Gemmatimonadota bacterium | reverse complement strand
GACGCGCGCTACTCGACGGATAGGAGCTGGACGATCTCCGGGGCCAGCTCGCCGGCGGACGCCGGGACGCACGGGCGCTGGTACGTCGCCATGGCGACGACGCCGTTGCCGGCGTCCCGGCCCCGCTCGCCGGCGGTGACGCGGAAGCGCTCGCCGCGGCGCGCGAGGCGGTCGACGCGCACGCCCGTCCCGACCGGCAGGTCGAGGCGCGCGGCGTGCGCCCCGAGGTAGTCGGCCATCCGGTCCTTGGCCCGGATGCCGGCCGGGCGCCGACGGATACCCGCGAGCGACGTGCGTCGCCCGGGCCTCCGCCGCCGCGCTGCACTGGCCGGCGGGGGCGGCCGAGACTATGGGGTCGGGCGCTTCCACCGAACGAAAAGGTCGCCGGGATGGGGCCGGCGTGATATAGTGATATATATGGGCCCCCTATTGTTTCCACCCCACAGGAGGCATGGATGGGTCGGACCGTGGGTCGTGTGTTGCTGGCGGCGCTGCTGGTACTGGCGGCGGCGCAAGCCGGCCAGGCGCAATCGTGGCGCGACCGGCTGAAGAAGGCGAAGGAGAAGATCGAGAAGCACGTGCCGACGGTGACGTCGGAGAAGCCGGCGAAGGAGGAGGAGAAGGAGGCGCCGGCGGCGGAGGCGTCGCCCGACGCGAGCGCTTCGGCGGAGGAGGCGGAGGCGCCGACGCCGTTCGTGAACTACGACTTCGTGCCGGGCGACCGGGTGATCTTCGCGACGGACTTCAGCGAGGACAACCTCGGGGACGCGCCTCGTCGCCTGGAGCCGCTGGCGGGGAACGTGGAGGTGGCGGAGTACCTGGGGCGGCGGTGGATGCGGGCGACGAGCTTCGGCACGGTGGCGATCCCGCTGCCGGAGAAGCTGCCGGAGCGGTTCACGTTCGAGGCGGAGATCATCCAGACGTGGGGGTGGTCGTCGGAGCTGCACTTCGGCGCGAAGGACCGCACGGACGCGTTCCAGACCGTGGAGTTCGGGGGCAGCTCGGGCGTCGGCAACTTCAAGTCGCGGCCGGCGGTGGACCACAGCAAGAAGCCGGCGCGGCTCCGCATCATGGTGGACGGGAAGTACGCGAAGGTGTACGTCGACGGGAAGCGGGTGGCGAACGCGCCGAACGTGACGCTGGGGCGGGCGAACAAGATCTGGATCGACTTCCCGGCGGACGACAACAATCCGTTCTACCTTGGCGACATCCGCATCGCGGAGGGCGGGCGCAAGCTCTACGACGCGATTGCGGCGAAGGGGCGCGTGGCGACGCACGGCATCCTGTTCGACACGGGGAGCGACCGCATCCGTCCCGAGTCGCAGCCGACGCTGAAGGAGATCGCGGGGATGCTCCAGGAGCACCCGGAGCTGAAGCTGATGATCGAGGGGCACACGGACAACGTCGGCAGCGCGGCGGCGAACCAGAAGCTGTCGGAGCAGCGCGCGGCGGCGGTGAAGGCGTACCTGGTCGAGACGCTGGGCGTGGACGCGGAGCGCCTGGCGAGCAAGGGGTACGGCGACACGAAGCCGGCGGCGTCGAACGACACGCCGGAGGGGCGGCAGATGAACCGGCGGGTGGAGCTGGTGAAGATGTAGCTCCCGCTCGGCCGGCTCTGGAAACGGCATCTCACGCGGAGACGCGAAGAATAACGGAGCAGCCGCGAAGGTGAGCTCGCCGGGCGGGGAAACCCACCGGCGAGCTCACTTTTTGGATTCACTTTTCGGATGTCGTCCCGGCGTGCGCGCGCGGCCGGATCCCGCCGGCGGCCGTCGGCTGCGCTTCGCGGCTTTCCGTCATCCTTCGCGTCTTCGCGTGACGCACCGGACCGGCGGCCGCCGCGACGGTCGCCTCGGTCCGCGCGCATCGCCTCTGTCGGGTCGATGCGCGCGGCGCGGCGCGCGGCGGCGCGAAGGTCCGCGCGCGGCGACGGGGGAGCAATTCTTGCGCACGGCTCGGCCGATGCGGGGGGTCACGGAGACGGCGGGCAAGGAAGGTATCCGCTGTACGAGGAGGGCGAGCATCCCCGCGGAACGGACCCGGATGGCGCCCGGGAGGATGGGGGGTCCGACACGCCGCCGGACGCGGGCGCGTCCGACGCGCGGGCCGGAGAGCCCCCGACGGCGCGGCTCCCTACCGCACGGGGCGAGGCGGCGGAGCTGGACCCGCGCCGGCTCGGGCTGGTCGACGGGCTGAACGTCATCGTCTGGGACGGCGATCCAGAGACGCTGCGCTTCCGGTTCGTGAACCGGTACGCCGAGGAGGTGCTGGGCTACCGCCGGGAGCGGTGGCTGGCGGAGCCGGACTTCTGGTTCGAGCACCTCCATCCGCAGGATCGCGACCGGATCGTGGCGGACTTCCGCGCGGCCACGGAACAGGGACGGGACCAGGACGTCGAGTACCGGATGGTGGCGGCCGACGGCCGCATCGTCTGGCTGCGCACCCTCGTCCGGCTGATTCGGGACGAGGCGGGCCGGCCGCAGCGTCTCTGCGGCGTCATGGTCGACATCACGGAGCAGAAGCACGCGCAGGAGGCGCTGCGGACCAGCCGTCGTCGCCTGTGGGAGCAGAACCAGGTGCTGCTCCGGCTGGCGGAGCGGCAGATCCGCGAGCCGGCGGACCTGCCGGCCGCGCTGCGCGAGATCACCGAGGCCGCGGTCCGGGTGCTCGGCGTCGAGCGCGCCGGGATCTGGACGTTCGACGACGGCCGTTCCCGCATCCGCCTGATCGAGCAGTTCGACCGGAGCACCGAAAGCCACGCCGAGGGGCTGGAGTTCGCCCGCGCCGACTTCCCGGCGTACTTCGCGGAGCTCGACCGCGAGCGCACGCTGGCGGCGCAGGACGCGCGCGTCGATCCGCGGACGCGCGAGTTCACGGAGATCTACCTCGTACCCCGCGGCATCACCTCGATGCTCGACGCGCCGATCCGGTCGGGCGGCGAGCTGCGCGGCGTCGTCTGCCTCGAGCACGTGGGGCCGCCGCGGACGTGGACGCCGGAGGACGAGAGCTTCGCCGGCTCGATCGCGGACATGGTCGCGCTCGCCATGGAGGCGGCCGAGCGCAGCCGCGCGGAGCAGTCGCTCCACCTGCTGGCCGAGGTCGGTGCCGTGCTCGCCGCCTCGCTCGACTACCGGACCACGCTCGGCAACGTCGCGCGCCTTGCGATCCCCGGCTTCGCGGACGCCTGCCTGGTGGACGTCGTCGAGGAGGGGCAGATCCGGCGCGTCGCCGCGACGGCCGCCGATCCCGCGAAGCAGGCGCTGATCGACGAGCTTCGGCGCCGGCACCCGCTCCGCTGGGACTCGCGGCGACCGGCGGCCGTCGCGATCCGGACCGGAAAGCCCGAGCTCATCACGGAGTCCACCGACGCGATGCTCCTCGCCCGGGTCGACGATCCGGACGAGGTGCGGCTGCTGCGGGCGCTGGGCGTGCGCTCCGTCATCGCGCAGCCGCTCGTGGCGCGCGGGGAGCCGCTCGGCGCGATCACGTTCGCGTCGGCGGGCCGCGGCTACGGCCCCGACGACCTCCCGCTCGCCGAGGAGCTGGCCCGGCGCGCCGCGCTCGCCATCGACAACGCGCGGGTGCACGAGGCGGCGCTCGCCGCCAGCAAGGCGAAGAGCGACTTCCTCGCCGTCATGAGCCACGAGCTGCGCACCCCGCTCACCGCCATCATCGGCTACGCCGACCTCCTCGCCGCCGAGACCGCGGGGCCGCTGACCGCCCGGCAGAAGGAGCAGCTCAGCTACATCACGCGGCGAGCCCGGGACCTCATTCGCATCATCGAGCAGATCCTCGCCTACTCGCGCATGGAGGCCGGACGGGCGACCGTCCACCTCGAGCCGGTCGACCTCGCCGAGCTGGTCCGCGCGGTGGCCGAGATCGCCGCGCCGCTCGCGGGGGAGAGGCATCTCGCCTTCCACATCGTCGCCCCCGAGGAGCCGACGATCGTGGTGACGGACCGCGGCAAGCTCCGCCGCATCCTGCTCGACCTCCTCTCGAACGCGGTGAAGTTCACCGACCGGGGCAGCGTCGCGCTCGAGGCCGACGTCGAGGACGCCTGGATCGTCGCGCACGTCCGCGACACCGGGATCGGGATCCGGCCCGAGGACCAGGAGCGGATCTTCGAGCCGTTCGTGCAGGTCGAGGCCGCGCTGACCCGCGAGCGGGGCGGGACGGGACTCGGGCTCACCGTCGCCCGCCGGCTCGCCCGCCTGCTCGGTGGGGAGATCACCGTGCAGAGCGAACCCGGGAAGGGGAGCACGTTCACCGCGCGGCTCCCGGCGCGGCGAGGCGAGGCGGCGGAGGGGTGAGGGGGGAGGCGCCGCCCTCGCAGCCGCAGCCCCGGTTCGCAGTCGCAGTCGCAGCCGCAGACGCGGCCGATCCGGGGTCAGGCGGATCCGCATTCCCAACGGACGCGCCATGCATCGGACAGAACGTCAGGCGGAGGAACGGAAAACGAACTTAGAGTTGACAGGATGAACAGGATAACATCTGATAACGGCGAACGCGGGAATGCGGCGCACGCACCACACTTCTAGGAGCGTGTCCGAGTAATGGTTTTCAGGCGTGGGCGCCTGCGATCTTGGCGGCGTAGGTCGGGGATTCGG
>JADGGV010000355.1 GCA_019689775.1 Gemmatimonadota bacterium | reverse complement strand
AGCATCACGTTCCAGCGCGGATCGATCGCGCGCCAGCGGCCGGCGACGGTCACGTTGATCGCATCCTGGTCGGCGTACAGGAACCCGTGGTCGCGCGCCGCGCGGATGGCGCGGGTCGCGATGCCCTCGGCTCTCCACCCCGCCAGGTTCATGACGAGCACACCGGCGTTCAGATAGGGTGCCTCGCCGGAGATGCCGAACGCCTCATATCGGCCCGCCATCGACTCGGATTGATCCATCCGGGGCGAGTAGTAGTCGGCGACCGCGAGCAACAGGTCGTCGCCCATCTCCAGCTCCCACAGCTCCCCCAGGTCGCCTTCCACCACCGTGTCGCTGTCGATGTAGATCACGCGGGTGGCGTCTGCCGAGACTACCTCCGGGAGGAGCAGCCGGAGGTAGGTCGTCAGGTTCGTCCACGGCGTTGGCTTCAGGTCCGCAATCGGCGCCAAGTCCGGCGTAATCCAGTGCAGGCGCACGTCGCGCCCGGAGCGATTCACGACACGGACGAAGGACTGCCGGTTGCGTGGGTGGATGCCCCCGTCGAGCACGTAGAGCTCGACGGGCCGCGCGCCGCTGAGGTTGCGGAGCGCAGAATACACCGCGACGGCGAGGGGCATCGCGAACGCGTTGTCGGCACCGCCTGCGAGGACGAGGGGTTCGTGGTTCGACATGGACGGAGGCAGCCCGGTCGATTCGATCTCGTGGGGGAATGGAGGACGTTACCGAGGGCCGGCGCGCGCGTCGGCCCCGGCCATCAAGAGTATCGACTCCGTGCGCCACCGCCTTGACGGCACACGCGATCCGGGCGACCGGATCGAATCTCGCCCCGGTGTTTCGCGGTCCCCGCGTCCGACGCGGGCCACGGCCGGCGCAGACCCATCGTCGCCACCTGGATCAGGAGCGCGGACGTTCATCGATCGAGCTGGTCGGCGGACGTACCGCCGTCGCGCGGATGCCGGCGTAGCCGGGGCCGGGTGCGAGGGCAGCATCACCGAACGGCCGCGGCCCTGGAGCGGGCGTCGCGGACGTACCAGTCGATGGCATGGGCGAGGCCGTCGCGCAGGAGGTGGGTGGGGCGATACCCGAGGCGGCGCGTGATCTTGGAGATGTCCGCCTGGGAGTGGCGCACGTCACCGGGCCGGAAGGGGCGGTAGACTGGTTGGGCGTCGGCGATGTGCGGCGCATAGGCGGCGAGCCCGTCCCGAAGCGCGATGAAGAGGTCGTCGAGCGTGGTCCGCTCGCCACAGGCGACGTTGTAGACCTCGTCGGTGGCCGCGGGATCCGTCGTGGTGGCGGCCAGGAGGTTGGCCTGCACGACGTTGTCGACGTAGCAGAAGTCGCGGCTCGTCTGGCCGTCGCCGTAGATCTCGCACGGCTCGCCGGCGAGCAGGCGGGCGATCCAGCGCGGGATGACGGCCGCGTAGGCGCCATTGGGGTCCTGACGGCGGCCGAAGACGTTGAAGTAGCGCAGGCCGATGCACGAGAGGCCGTAGGTGCGCTGGAAGACACCGGCGTAGAGCTCGTTGACGAGCTTGGTGACGGCGTAGGGGGAGAGCGGCCGGCCGATTCTCTCCTCCACCTTGGGGAGCTCGGCGTGATCGCCGTAGGTGGCGCTGGAGCCGGCGTAGACGAAGCGGCCGACGCCGGCATCGCGTGCGGCCACCAGCATGTTGACGAAGCCATCGACGTTGGACGCGTTCGAGCCGATCGGGTCGTCGATGGAGCGCGGCACGCTGCCGAGCGCGGCCTGGTGCAGGACGATCTCCACCCCCTCACACGCGGCTCGGCAGGTGGCCAGATCGCGGATGTCGCCCTCGATGAAGCGGAAGCGGCGCGGATCGCCCGTGGTCGCCGCGAGCACGTCCTCGAGGTTGCGCCGGTGACCCGTGGCAAAGTTGTCCAGGCCGACGACCTCCTGCCCGAGGTCGAGCAGCGCCTCGACCAGGTTCGAGCCAATGAATCCGGCCGCGCCGGTGACGAGCCAGGTCCGGGGATGCTCGCGCAAGCGCGCCTTTACCGTGTCGTAGGTCGTCATCACGCGCTCAGGCGGGAAGCGCGGTCACGGCGAGCTGCGGCAGCTCGGGATGGCTCGCCACCGGCGGCGGGGCCGGCGTGCCGCGCGGGTGGGCGGTCGTGCCGGAGAGCCCGACGACGCGCCCGCGCGCGGCCACGCCGCGCATCACGCCGCGGGTGTCGACGATGAGGTGCGCCCGCGCGGCGACGCGCCCGTAATCCACGGCGGAGTGGTCGGTGACGATGACGACGCAGTCCATCGCCTGGAGCACCGCCTCGCTCAGCTCGACGCTCGCCATGGGCAGGCCGGCGAGCGGCGTGTGCCCGTCGTCGCGGATCACGGGGCAGTGTGGGTCGTGGTAGAAGACGTCCGCGCCCTGCTCCTGGAGCAGCCGGATGATGTCGAGTGCGGGGCTCTCGCGCAGGTCGTCGATGTCCTTCTTGTAGGCGACGCCGAGGATCAGGATGCGGCTGCCGTTGAGCGCCTTCCGGTCCTGGTTGAGCGCCTCGGCGACCTTGCGCACCACGTACGCCGGCATCTCGGCGTTGACCTCGCTGGCCAGCTCGATCATGCGCGTGCGGAACGCAAGCGTGCGCATCTTCCACGAGAGGTAGTGCGGGTCGAGCGGGATGCAGTGGCCGCCGATGCCCGGCCCCGGTGTGAACTTCATGAAGCCGAACGGCTTGGTCGCCGCCGCCTCGACCACGCCCCAGATGTCCACGCCCAACCGGTCGCAGACCTGCGCCATCTCGTTGACCAGCGCGATGTTGATCATGCGGAACGTGTTCTCGTAGAGCTTCACGAGCTCGGCCGCTTCGGCGCTCTCGACCGGAACCAGCGTGTCGAAGATCGTCCCGTAGAGCGCGAGGCCCACCTCCGTGCAGCGCGGCGTGATCCCGCCCAGCACCTTCGGCGTGTTGCGCGTCTGCCAGACGGGATTTCCCGGGTCCACGCGCTCCGGCGAGAAGCAGAGGAAGAAGTCCTCGCCCACCTTGAGCCCGCTCTGCTCCAGGACCGGCAGCATCGCCTCCCGCGTGGTGCCCGGGTAGGTCGTGCTCTCCAGCACGATGAGCTGCCCCGGCCGCAGCGCCCGTCGCACCGCGCCCGTGGCCGCCACCACGTAGGAGAGGTCCGGGTCCTTCGTCTTCGAGAGCGGCGTCGGCACGCAGATGCTGATCGCGTCGCACTCGGAGAGGCGCGCGAAGTCCGTCGTCGCCTCGAGCCGCCCCTCGGCGACGTAGCCCGCGAGCACCTCGCTGGGCACATCCTGCACGTGGCTCTCGCCCCGCTGGATGCCCGCAACCACGCCGGGAGCGATGTCGAAGCCCAGCACCCGGTAGCCGCTCCTCGCCATCTCCACCGCCAGCGGCAGGCCGACGTACCCCAGGCCGATGACGCCCAGCGTCGCCGTGCGGTCGTTGATCCTCGCGTCGAGCTCGTTGTACGCGGTCATCCTCTACACCCCAGGAGAAGTTGCCGAACCGTGGAAACGCGTCGCCGGCAGCGGGCGTCCGGCCATCTCCGGCCGGGCCGCGAGGGTCGGTGTCGTGCCGTGCGGCCGCCCGCGTTGCGGCCGTCCCGGTCCGACGTGGTGAATACCCCTGCCGCGGCCGAGTGTATCACGCCGCCGGGTCGGGCCTCGGGCCGAGCACGCGCCGCTTGAATCCGACCAGCCGGTCGACCGCGCCGGTGCTCAGCCATGACACCGCCCAAAGCGCAAGCGCCCGGGAGGAGACGCGGAGCCGAAGACTACGACCGAGCTGTCGCCGGGCGCCGGCGTGGTCGCCTTGCGCCAGGAGCAGCCGCCCGATCGCAGCCAGATCGTCCGGGAGCGCCCGTGCGAACCGGGCGACGGCGCCCGGCGGGTACGCCGCCGGGTCTCTGCGCGCCTTCTCCGCGACCTCGACCAGGCCACGCAGCACCCGGAATTCGTCCCGGGACGAATTGTTCCCGTGCAACCGGTACGCCATGAGCGGCTCCTCGACGGTGACGAGCGACGTGCGCGCCAGGAGCCGGTAGAACAGGTCCAGGTCCTCCGTGAAGTTGCGCAGCGCCGCGTCGAAGAGGCCAACCTCGAGCAACAGGTCCCGCCGCGCGAGCACGGCGGAGGGGAACAGGAAGAACGCGGCGCGGCCGAACGCATCGCCGAAGTTCCGGAGATGGGAGATGCCGGGCGCCAACGGGGTCCGCTCCAGCTCGAAGTAGTGGGCATGCTCCCAGTGGAAGAACGATGGAATCACGATCTCCTGCTCCCGGAACTCGCGGAAATCGCAGGAGATGACGCCGGCATCCGGGCAGAGCTCGTGCGCCCGCCACTGCCGCTCGAGCTTCGTGGGTTCCCAGAGGTCGTCGGCATCGGCGAACGCGATCCACTCCCCGCGCGCCTCCAGTATTCCCCGATTGCGGGCCGCCGCGGGCCCGGCGTTTTCCTGCTGCACGACCCGGACCGCGAAGCCCGCGGCGATCTCCGCCGAGCGGTCGGGCGAGCCGTCGTCCACGACGATGATCTCCGCGGCGGGCCGGGTCTGGCCGAGGATGCTCCGCAGCGTTTCCGCGATGGTGCGCTCGGAGCGGTAGGCGGGGATCACCACGGAAA
>JADGGV010000354.1 GCA_019689775.1 Gemmatimonadota bacterium | reverse complement strand
GCGCGGGGTCGGCGGGGCGCGCCGACCGACCGGCGGCGACGCCGGCGACGTGACCGCCGGTGCGGTTCGGGCCGCCATCCCGGCGCTCTCGGCGCAGGGGGGCGCCTTCCCGTTCGGCGCGCACCCGGCGGCCTACGACTCGGCCCGGCGCTGAGCGGCTGTCGCGCCCAGGATCGATGGCCGCGGCGTGGCCGACCGGCGACGGTGCACGCCGCGCGTTCCGGGCGGGTCGTGCACGGAGAAGCCGATGCCTGCCGGGCGATCCCCGGCAGGCACCGGTTGTCTTTGCCGCGGCGTGGCCGGCGGCGACCTGCGCCTAGTTCGAGGACTCCGCGGAGCGCTTCCCCCCGAGGATCGGCACCGACACGCCGAGGCGGACGATCCAGAGGTCGGCCTCGGCGCGGACCGGGTGCAGCGAGATGGTGCCGGCGTCGTCCACGACGATGTCGCCCTTCCGCAGGAACTCCGCCTCATCGCTGTGCTGGTACTCGGCGCCCAGGTCCAGCGCGATCCCGCGGGCGTTCCCCGAGATCGGGATGCGGACGCCGGCCCGGCCGCCGTAGGCGAAGACCACGTCGTGCTGCTCGACGGTCGTCACGAGGCTGACGTCGCGCACCCCGCGTTCGCCCGAGACGTCGGTCAGGAAGAACGCCGCGCCGGCGCTGGCGCCGACGTACGGCCGCACCGCGCCGACCGGGACGCTGAACTCCGGCCCGAGCTGGACGAACATCAGGTTGTTCATCGACCGTAGGTCCACGTCCTGGAGACCGCCGAGCGGCGAACGGAGCATCACCTCCTTGCTGTCCCAGCCGTGGTTCAGCCAGCTCGCGTCGAGGCGAAGCGCGAACCTGCCGGCGGCGTCGATCCGGTAGCGGGCGAAGGCCCCGAGACCGAAGGCGCGATCGATCTGCTGCCCGAACTCGCCCGTCGGCGCCGCGCCCATCGCGCCGATGCCGGCCTCCAGGCGCGGGGGCGCCGCGATCCGGCCGGCGGCGCTCTGCGCCTGCGCCGTGGAGGCCATCAGAACCCCGGCGAGTGCGGCCCCGAAGATGGTCTGGATACGCATGGCTCGTCCTCTCTCGATTCCTATGGGTGAAGGCGCGGATCCGTTGGGCGTCGCGCCGAACTCGTGCGTCATGCCGGGCGGCCGGTCCCGTTTCCGATCGTTCGCCCCGACGGGATCAAGGTAGGCCCCTGGCGCCGGACCCCACTTGAACGAGGCGGCTGGAGTTCTTGAACGAACCGGCTGACCTGAGCGTCCCGAGCGGACGGGGTTCCCCGCGCATCGGGCGACCGGAGGCCGCGCCGCCCCGCGCCAGCTCGCGGCATGCTCCGCGGCGACGTCGGCGACGTCGGCGAAGGCGCGCCGCGTGCGCGCGGTCCCGCGATCGCGCGAAGAGCCCGCGCTATCCGGCCAGGTGGCGACGCTCGTACGCGCCGAGCGCCTCACAGCCGGTTCGTTCAACGATCTCGGCAGGTTCGTCCAAGCCGCCGCCGCGACGACGCCACAGCTTTCTCCCCGGACGAGGACGCCACGGATGTCGGCGTTCGTGAACGAACGGGGAGGGAGTGCGCCATGAGGGAGCAGATGCTATTCGTGCTCGCCGGCGCCGCCGGGGCGCTGGCCTTCGCGGTCGCGATCCGGGTGATGGCGCCGCGGTCGTGGAGCCGCCGGTACGCGCAGACGCTGATCGTCGCCGCGGCGCTGTACGTGGTGTTCGCGGCGTGGGGCGGGTCGGCGAGCGGGATCGCGGTAGAGATGGTCGGTGTGGTGTCGTTCGGCGGCGTCGCGGTGCTCGGACTCCGGCGGCGGGCGCCGGGGCTGCTCGCGCTGGGGTGGGCGCTGCATCCCGTGTGGGATGTCGCGCTGCACCGGGCCGGCGCGGGCGTCGGCTACACGCCGAAGGGGTACGTGGCCGCCTGCGCCGGGTTCGATCTGCTCCTCGCCGGGGCGATCGCGCTCGGGTGGACGGGCGCGCCGGTGCGTGTCGGGGACGGCGTCGCGCGGGCGTAGGCGCTTCCCTCGGGCGTCGCTTGCACGCCCGGCGCGGCGCGGCGCATAATCGCCGGCGCTGCCGTCCACTCACGCCGCCTTCGATCGGGAGGACCGCATGACAGGTGACTCGTCCCTGTTTCGCGCCTCGGTCGAACCGTCGGCCGCCATCGCGCTCGAGGTGGCGCTGGAGCCGGCGGAGGCGTTCGATGCGCTGGCGGAGGAGCTTGCCGTGGCCCTCGAGAGAGCCGGCATCGTGCTGGAGGCCCGGGACGGGGGCCGCGCGGTGCTGGACGGTGAGGAGGTCGGCCGCGTCGTCTCGTGGCGGCCGGGCGAAGGGGCCGTCGTGAGCTGGCAGCCTGTGCCCTGGGAGCCGGAGCGAGCCGGAGAGCTACGGCTCGGCGCCGAGCGGCTCGACGGCGGCGGGACGCGCCTCACGCTGGAGCAGCGCGGCTGGCTCGGCGTGCTCGGCGAGGGGGCGGAGCCGGTGGGCTGGTTCGCCGCCGAGCTGGTCGCCCCGTTCCTGCGGGCGGCGGCGCCGGTCGCGCTCGGCGATTGGATCACGGATCGCCGGGCGCGGCGCCCCTCGGGGGCCCAGTCCCGGGCGATCTACGCGGATCCGCTCTACCACCGTCCGATGTTCGCGGCGATGCTGGCCGAGCTGGCGCCCGGCCCCGCCGACTACTGGCTGGACGTGGGCTGCGGCGGCGGCGCGCTGCTGAAGGAGGTGCTCCGGAGCGGTTGCCGGGCCGCGGGGATCGATCACAGCGCGGAGTATGGTGCGGGTCGCGCGCGAGGCGAACGCCGAGGCGATCGCCGAGGGGCGCCTCGAGATCCGCCAGGCCTCGGCCGAGGCGATCCCGTTCCCGGACGACACCTTCACCTGCGCGACGATGCACGCGGTGCTGGGGTTCCTCGCCGATCCGGTGGCCGTGCTGGCCGAGATCCGGCGCGTGCTCGCGCCCGGCGGGCGGCTCATGGTGCTGGGGAGCGACCCCGAACCCCGCGGCACGCCCGGCGCACCGGAGCCGATGGCCTCACGCCTCCGGTTCTACGGGACGGACGAGTTGCGCAAGCTGGGGCGCCGGGCGGGCTTCGCCGATGCGCGGGTGGAGCGGCGCGCGGTCGAACAGGCCGCGCGCGAGGTCGGCGTGCCGGCGGAGGACCTGGCGCTGTTCGCCGGGCCGGGGCCGGAGTTCCTCCTGGCACGGAAGGCCTGAGGCCCGCGGCGCGACCCGGCGCGCGACCGCGCGCGCTTTCCGCGCCGCCGCCCGCCGCGTACCTTTACGCACCAACCCCCCATTTCCGGAGCGACCGTGTCATGCGTTCGAAGCTGATCGTCTGCGCGCTCACGCTGCTTCCGCTCGCGTCGGCGTCCGCGCAGCAGGGCGATGGGAGTGCGACCGACCCGATCGCGGTGCTGGTGGGCCGCCTGAGCCTGGAGCGCTACAAGGCCACGATCAAGGGCCTGACCCAGTTCGGCGACCGGCGGGAGGGGACCTCGCGCAACCGCGCGGCGATCGACTGGATCGAGGCGCAGCTCAAGAGCTACGGCTGCTCCGACGTGCAGCGCCTGACCTACCAGTACCAGCCGCCGCCGCCGCTCACGGAGGCGCAGCGTGCGGAGCGGCGGGCGCGGGCGGCCGCGGCGGCGCGGGCCGGCGGCGTGCCCCGCTCCGTGGGCGGCGGCCGGCCGCGTGGCGTGCGCATGCCGACGGGCGTGAACACGGACCCGAACCGGCAGCCGGACGCGAGGCTGCGCGAGCTGAACGCGGAGCCGAGCAAGCCGGGCGAGCGGCAGGAGGTCTACTGCACGAAGATCGGGACGACGCACCCGGACGAGATGTACATCGTCGGCGCCCACATGGACGGCCACGGGTGGGGCGAGGCGGCGAACGACGACGGCTCGGGGACGGCGATCGTGATGGAGCTGGCGCGGATCTTCAGCAGCCCGGACGTGCAGACGGAGCGCTCGATCCGCTTCATCCTCTGGAACAACGAGGAGACCGGCCTGAACGGGAGCCGCGCGTACGTGGAGCAGCGGGCGGCGCTCCAGGGGAAGGAGGATCCGCCCGGCTCGGGCAAGTACCCGGAGCCGAGGTGGCTGGGCATGATCCAGCACGACATGATGATGTTCGACCACGGGATGCCGCGGCCGGACGGCACGATCAGCCCGGAGCAGCGGCCGGAGGCGGACGTCAACATCGAGTTCCAGTCGACGTCGAAGTTCGCGGAGGGCGCGCAGAAGCTGGCCTGGGTGTTCCACGCCGCGAACGAGAAGTACGCGACGGACTACCCGGCCCAGGTCGGGCCGCACATGACGAACACGGATTCGACGCCGTTCCAGGACCTGGTCCCGGCGATCACGCTGCGCGAGAACGAGCGGGGGACGCAGATCGGGAGCGGCTGGGACCCGCACTGGCACCAGCCCACGGACCTGTTCTCGACCTACAGCGACAAGGATTTCCGGCTCGGGCTGAACGCGGCGCAGACCACCGCGGGCGCGCTGGCGGAGCTGACCGGAATGACGCTGAAGTCCCAGCCGTAGCCGCGCGACGGCGCGTTCGTGGGGGGGGGGGCCGCCGGGGGCCCCCCCCCCCCCCCCGGGGCCCCGGGGGT
>JADGGV010000353.1 GCA_019689775.1 Gemmatimonadota bacterium | reverse complement strand
GCCCGGCAGGAATCCGGGCGGGGCCGCGGGTCGGCGCGAGGCCGCCGGTCGGTGCGAGGCCGCGTGTCGGCTCGACGCTTTCGGGCGGCGTGAAGCCGGGGGTCGGTGCCGCGCCGCGGCGACGGCTCACGCCGCCGGCGCCGGGTTCGCCGCGCCACGCCGGCGGCGCCGCGCCGCGGCGTCCGTCGCCGGCTCGGGCGGCGGCGCCGCCTCGTCGGGCACGAACTCCGTGGGCGGTCGGGTCGGCGTGAGGCAGCCGATGCAGTAGCGCTCGCCGGCGAGGCTCCGGCCGCACAGGTCGCGCCGCTCGATGCCGCGCCGGCACGCCGCGCAGCGCTGCTCGCGCTCGGCGCGCTCGATCACGACGGTCGTCGGCTCGCCGACGCGGCCGCTGCGACCCCCCCACCGCTGGAGCACGTCCGCCCCCTGGACGTGCCGCCAGGTGAGCGACGTGGCCCAGGCGAGCTGACCGACGTGCAGCCGCGGCTTCGACGCTCCGGGGAATCCCACCATCTGCACCCTCGAGGATTCGTGGACAACGACGCCCCCATTACCCACCGTCGGGTCGGGGGCGGGCCGCCGTTCGCCGGCGCGCCCCGGCGGCGGTCGCCCGGAACCTAACCGCGGCGAGGCGGCCCGGCATTAGGATCGCCACGGGAGGGAGTGTCGGGCAATTCCCCATGGCGCTTGAGCGGCGCGCCGGCCGCGCCGCCCGTGGGCTCCGCGCCGCCCGCGAACCGTCCGGCGGCGCGCCGGCCGCGCGGGACCGGGCGCGCGCGTGCGCCGTCGTCGCCTCGGCGCCGTGCGGCGGACGTCAGCGCAGCCGGTCCGCGGCGTCCAGCAGCGTGTCCGCCACGACGCCGTACACGAGGTGCCCGGCCAGCCCGCGGGCGTGCGCCTGCCACGGGAACGCCGAGGGCGGCGGCGTGAGGCCGAGCGCCGTAGTCGCCGCCTCGTCCACGAGGAGGAAGAGCGCGGTGCCGAACGCGGTCCCCTGGCCGGCGTCCGCGCCGGGCACGCGGCGGCGGAGCGCGCCGTACGCCGCACCGGCGCCCACACCGATCGCCCAGTGCAGGGCGCTCCCGGCGGTCTTCCGCTGCGCGTCGGTCAGCTCGACGCCGAACGCGCTCGCCACCTTCCGCGCCGCGCTGGCGAAGGCCGTCTCGCCGCCGCGCGCCGCGTCCTCGCGCCGCTTCGCCGCGTCGTCCTCGCGCTCGTAGAGCACGGTCGTGGCGCGGTCCATCAGGAACGTGGCCGCGGCGCCCGCCAGCGCGCCGAGCGCGACGTCGGCCGCGAGCGTCGACCGCCTATTGCGGGTGAGCAGACGCATTCCGACTCTCCCTCCGCGGGGCGGCGCCGGACCTTGCACCCCCCACGCCGATCCGCTCTCTTCCGCGGGTCCGGCCCGCCGCCGGCCCGAGCCTCCACCGCACCGAGCAAGGACCCGAGATGCAGGCATCGATCCGCCGCACCGCCGGGCGGGCGCTGACGCCCGCCGCGCTCGCGCTTGCCGTCGTCGCCGCCCCGGGGACCGCGCAGCGCGCCGCCGTGCCGGCCGCGCGCACCCCCGACGTCGCCGCGCTGGACGCCTACTTCGCGAAGGCGCGCGAGGACTGGGGCGTGCCGGGCATGGCCGTCGCCATCGTGAAGGACGGGAAGGTCGTGCTCGCGAAGGGGTACGGCGTGCGCGAGCTGGGGAAGCCGGATCCGGTCGACGAGCACACGCTCTTCGCCATCGCCTCGAACACGAAGGCGTTCACGGCCACGGCGCTCGCCACGCTGGTCGACGAGGGGAAGCTCTCGTGGGACGACCGGGTGCAGAAGCACCTGCCCTGGTTCCAGCTCTACGACCCGTTCGTCTCGCAGGACATCCGCGTGCGCGACCTGCTCTCGCACCGCTCCGGCCTGGGCACGTTCAGCGGGGACCTGCTCTGGTACGGCACCACCTACTCGCCCGAGGAGATCGCGCGCCGGATCCGCTACCTCGAGCCAGCGGGCCAGTACCGCGGCTCCTACGGCTACTCGAACGTCGCGTTCGTGACCGCGGGCCTGCTCATCCCCACGCTCACCGCCCGGAGCTGGATCGACTACGTCAGCGCCCGGATCCTGAGGCCGATCGGCATGACCGAGACGGTCGCCTCGGTCGACAGCCTGCCGCGCCGCCGCGACGTCGCCACGCCGCACGCCCGCTGGCGCGGCCAAACGATCCCGATCCCCTGGTACGACTGGGACAACATGGTCGCCGCCGGCGGGATCATCTCCAGCGCGCACGACATGGCCCGCTGGCTGGAGCTGCTGCTCGGCGGCGGCGAGCGGGACGGCGTGCGCGTCGTCTCGGCCGAGCGCCTGCGCGAGCTGTGGACGCCGCAGATCTCCTTCGAGGTCAGCGCCGCGAGCGAGCGGCGCTTCCCGTCCACCCACTTCCGCGGCTACGGCATGGCGTTCACGCTGAACGACTACCTCGGCCGCAAGATCGTCGGCCACACCGGCGGCTACGACGGCATGTACTCGCGCGTCGTGCTCGTCCCCGAGGAGCGGCTCGGCATGGTCGTGCTCACGAACAGCACCACGAACATCAGCACGCCGCTCGTGTACCGCGTGCTCGACGCCTATCTCGGCGGTCCCGAGCGCGACTGGAGCACCGAGATGCTGGCCGAGGCGCGCGCCGCCGACAGCGCCGAGGCCGCGCGCCGCGACTCGATCGTTGGCAAGCCCGCGCCCGGCGCGAAGCCGACGCTCCCGCTCCAGGCGTACGCCGGCACCTACACCAGCGACCTCTACGGCGACGCGACCGTCGCCGTCGAGAACGGCCGGCTCGTGCTCCGGCTGCTGCCGAACCCCGACCTCGTCGCCGACCTCAGGCCGCGCGGCGGCGACGCGTTCATCCTCGAGTGGCGACGTCGCTTCCCGTTCTTCGACCGCGGCGTCGCCACGTTCGTCCCGAACGACGTCGGCACGCCCACCGAGCTGCGGCTGAACGTGCCGAACCAGGACTTCTGGTTCGAGGAGCTGAAGCTGAGGCGGAAGTAGGGAAGGGGGCGCGTACGCGGGCGGCCGAAGCTTCGCTCGAGCTCACACGAAGGCGCGGGGCCGCGGAGCGTGGAGGCCGTTATATCGCCCCGCCCGAGAGGAGCCGCGTCAGGTCGACCCCCCGCCACAGCCGCTCCCGCATCGCCCGCGTCTCGGTGAGCCCGCGGGCGCCGGCCGCGGTGACGGAGAACAGGCGGCGCGACTGCCCCGCCAGCTCGGCGCGGCGCGAGGCGACGAGTCCCTTCGCCTCGAGCCGGTCGAGCGTCGCGTAGACGGCGCCGATCGCGACGTCGCGCCCCGTCACCTCCTCCAGCTCGCGCCGGACGTTCATCCCGTACGCCTCCGCGCCCGTGCGTAGCACGGCGACCAGCACCTGCTCCTCGAACGTCCCCAGCGGTGCGTCCGCGCTCATCCGGCCTCCTCAGGTCTCGCGGAGCACCACCGCCGGGTCGGTCGTCGCCGCGCGGCGCGCCGGCACGAGCGCCGCCACGACGCCGACCAGCAGCAGCCCGCCCGTCGCGGCGGCCAGCGACAACGGGTCGGCCGGGCGGACGCCGTACAGGAACGTGGACAGGAGCCGCGCCAGCCCCAGGGACACCAGCATGCCGAGGACCGCGCCCAGCGCCACCAGCGCGCCGCCGCGCCCGACGACCTGCGCCAGGATCCGCCTCGGCGGGAGCCCGAGCGCCATCCGGATCCCCCACTCCCGCTTGCGCCGGCTCACGAAGTGCGAGATGACGCCGACGGCGCCGAGCGCCAGCGCCAGGCCGGCCAGCATCCCGAGCAGCGACAGGAGCTGCCGCGCCGGGCCGACCGCGTGCGTGAAGACCTGCCGCATCGTCGTCGCTTCCTGGATGGCGACGCCCGGCGCCACCCGCCGGATCGCGCGCCGCGCCTGCGCGAGGATCGCCGTCTCGTCCCATCCCTGCGCCACCCGCACGACGAGCGAAACCGCCGACGGCACCCACGGCGAATGCTCGAACAACACGTAGCGCGCCGGACCCGGCGACGGCTCCAGGTCGCCCTCCGCCACGTCGTCGACCACGCCGACGATGCGCGCCCAGCCGCGCCCGCCGCCGATCCGCCGGCCGAGCGGGTCCTGCCCCGGGAAGTACTTCCGCGCCAGCGCGCGGTTGATCACGACCGGCGTCTCCAGCGAGTCGGGGATCACCGCGTCGCCCGCCACGAAGCCGCGCCCGGACAGGATCCGGATCCCCATCGTACGGAAGTAGGCCGGCGAGACGACGCGGTAGAACGTCGTCGATGGCGGCCGGTTCGGCTCCCCCTCGATGCGGATCCCCCAGTTGTTGCTCGGGCCGCGCAGCGGCAGCTTCGCGGCGACGCCCGCCGAGCGCACGCCCGGCAGCTTCGCCAGCTCCGCCGCCAGCGTGCGGAAGTCCTGGCGCCGCTGGGCCTCCGTCTCCTCCGGTGGCACGACGACGTCCAGCACCGCGACGCCCCGCGTGTCCACCCCCGGATCAATCGCCTGGAGGTTCGCCACGCTCCGCACCAGCAGCGCCGCGCCCGCCGCCATGATCACCGCCAGCCCGACCTCCGCCACGACCAGCCCACCCTCCACGCGCC
>JADGGV010000352.1 GCA_019689775.1 Gemmatimonadota bacterium | reverse complement strand
GCCCCGCCCGCCCCGATGCCACACCCTCCAGCGCGATTTCGCCAAGGAGGACCATGGAAGCCACGACCCGCATCCTCGGCTCCAGCAAAGAGGCCGAGTCCATGCGCGACTTCGTCCGTCGCGCCGCCGCCGTCGACGCCCCGGTCCTGCTCACCGGCGAGAGCGGAACCGGAAAGGGACTCCTCGCGCGCGCCATCCACGACGCCTCCGCACGCGCCCGCCGCCCCTTCGTCGCCGTCAACTGCGCCGGCGTCCCCGAGACCCTCTTCGAGAGCCACTTCTTCGGTCACGACCGCGGCGCGTTCACCGGCGCCCACGCCTCCTACCGCGGCCTCTTCGAGCAGGCCGACGGCGGAACCCTCTTCCTCGACGAGGTCGCCGAGCTCACCCCCGCGCTCCAGGCCAAACTTCTTACCGCGTTGGAAGACGGCGAGATCCGCCGCCTCGGCGCCGAACGCACCGTCCGCGTCCACGCCCGCATCATCGCCGCCGCCGGCTGCGACCTCCTCGACGCCGTCCGCCGCCGCGCCTTCCGCCGCGACCTCTACCACCGCCTCCTCGTCCTCTCCTTCCACCTCCCCCCGCTCCGCGACCGCACCGGCGATCTCGACCTCCTCCTCGACCACTTCCTCGCCGCCCACTCCCGCCGCTACGGCCTGCCACCCCGCCGCTTCGACGCCGCCGCGCTCGAGCGACTCCGCCGCTACCCCTGGCCCGGCAACGTCCGCGAGCTCGCCCACGCCGTCGAATCCGCCGTCCTCAACTCCGAGGGCCCCCGCATCCTCCTCCGCGACCTCCCCCGCGCCGTCCGCGAGGGCGTGGCCGCCTTCCCCCTCGAGCCGCTCCCGGACGCACCGCGCGACGCCGCGCCCACACGCCCCGGCCGCTACTCCTTCTACGGCTCCGCCGGCGAGGAACGCCGCCGCATCCTCCGCACCCTCGCCGAGTGCCGCGGCAACAAGACCCGCGCCGCCGCCGCCCTCGGCATGGCCCGCAACACCCTCCGCGCCAAGCTCCGCCTCCTCGGCCTCGAGGAAGCGGACGCCGCCGCCGCCGGCTCCGCCGCCGTCCAATCGTCCACCGCCACCCCGATGTCGGCCCATTCCGCCATGGACATTCCCTGAGTCCGGCGCCATCGACGATAGCGGCCCGCCCGGCCACCGCGCACGAGCCCGGCGCCGCGAGCGCCCGACGGCGGCGGCGCGGTGGCGCCGGTCAGCGCGCGCGCACAAGCGCGCCGAACCGGTCCGCCGGCGGCATCGCCCCGCCCGGCGATGACCGCATAAGATATTGATCACGCGCAACTTAGCAACAGCCCCCGGTCCGGCCCGCCGCATGCCTTCACCCCGGGACGCCCCACCCGGGTGAACCGTCAACCGGAGGTGACACATGCTGGACGCCAGGGATTACGCGGTGGTGGAGCTGGATGCGGGGGAGGCGGCGAAGGTGGCAGGTGGCGCCGAGGTCGGAGACCTCGCGGATACACTCGGCTACGCCATCGGCTACCTCATCGGCTCGATCTACGCGTTCGTCACGCAGCCGTCCGTGGGCACGTGGAAGGACTGGCACTCGTGAGCCGAGCGAAACACCGTGATCAGAGGTGGCGGATGTCGAAGCACTCGAGTGGCTCGGTGATCGCACTGTCGATGGAGGAGTCGCGTCAGGTAACTGGCGGCGATGACATCGATATTTGTGCTCTGGTCTACTGTGGGCCGATCATGTTCGCCATGTTCATCAGGGAATTCATCTCGCAGCCGACAGAGGGAACCTGGGCCGATTGGCACGGGTGATCAACCAGCGATTCACGAAAAGGAGGGCGATCATGCAGACGCACGCGATGCAGTTGGATGCCTGGGGTGTCACGGAGCTCGGGACGGAGGCGAACGCGGTCGTGGGCGGCACCGACCTGATCGATGTCGTCGTCCGGGCGGTCGTCGTCGAGGTGGTGTCGCATTGGAACGATTTCATGACCGGCCTCAGGGACGGGTTCCGCGACGCGCAGTAGCCGGTCGCGGCCGTTAGGCGACGACGAGTCGTCCCGGAGCGGGTGGGGCACGGGACGACTCGGGCGGCGCGGCTGGAGTTCGCCGCGAGCAGCGCGAGGCCCTGGTCGGGGCCCCCCAACCCCCGGGGCCGGGGGGGCCCCCGCCGGGGGGCGGGCGGGGGGGCCGGGCCCGACGGGGGGGGCGGGGGGGTTTTCGCCCGGGCGCTGCGCGAGGCCCTGGTCGGGGCCCGCATCCGCCGGTGCCTCGGGAGGCACCGGCGGATGCGGGCGCGGGGACGCGGCCGGTTGGATCACGCCATCCTGCGGTACCGAGGCGTCGCACGGCGCCGAGTGAGGAGCCGTACACGCAAGGCGGAGAAAGGCTGGATCGGGTGTCGACCATCGCCAGGGCAGTCCGGTCGTTCCGATGGTTTGGGCGCAGGGTAGCTCTGCCCGTCGCCTTCGGCGCATCGATGTTCGCGGTGTGGCAGGCGCTCACGGACGCCTTCACGGTGCTGCCGTTCGCACCCGCGCTGGCCTGGATCGTCCTGTCCGCCGCGTTGTTCGCGATCTGGCACTTCCACCCCGGTCGCCCGCGCCGGCTGCGTCGACTCGCCCGGTTCCGGCTGCATCCCGTTCGGGGAGCCGGGTGGTGGCTCGGCTGGGCCGCTGCCGCAACCTTCTTGTCCGCCGTTCTGTTGGGCGTGGCGGCGGCGTTGACGCTCCCGCGTACCGGCTCCCGCTCCGTCGTCGCGGAGCAGCTCGCCAGGCCGGGCGGCGTCGTGCTCATGGCCCTCCGGGCTGGGCTCGTCGGGCCATTCGTCGAAGAGGCGTTCTTCCGGGGCTACATCCAGCGGCGCCTCGAGCGTGCGATCGGCGCGCCCGCGGCGGTCGCGATCACGGCCCTGGTCTTCGCCGCCGCCCACGGGGCGAACCCGGCGCCGGTCGCCCAGCTCATCATGGGGCTCATTCTGGGTTACGCCGCCTACGTGACCCGATCGCTCTGGCCGGCCGTGCTCGTGCACGTGGTGCACAACAGCACCCTGATCGCCGGATACTCCCTTCTCGCCGGCCGCCACGAGCCGACGCTGCCGACCAGGGGTGGCGCCGCGTGGACGGCGTGGATCCTCGCGGCGCTGAGCGGCGCGTTGCTCGTCTGGCTGCTCCACCGCGCGGGGTCCGCCGCCCATTCGGCCCGCGCCGGGGTACGGCCCCGTCGACCGGGAGCGATCTCAGGTATCGGCATCCCGGGCGCCGTCGCGGCCCGGCCCACGGAGTGAAACGCGAGCACGACGCCCGCCCCCGTCCACCCGGCGGTTTGGCCGGTTCGGCCCTCTACCCCGAGGTTACCCGAGAATGCAGGCGATCCAATCACACGTCCGGTCCCGCGCCTACCGGTTCGCGCGGCGAGTCGTGCGCCCGATCGTGGTCGGGTTCGCATGGTTCCAACTCTGGGCGAACCTGCTCGGCGTGAGCCTGGCGTTGAGCCCCTGGGCGACGGTGCCCTGGGTGGCGGCGGTCGCCGCGTTGTTCTGGGCGTGGACCCGGGTACCCGGTCCGCTGGGCCGGCTACGTCAGGCCGCGCGCTTCCGGCTCCGGCGGCCTCGCGCCCCGGGCCGCTGGATGGCGTGGACCGTTGCGACCACGACCTGCTACGCGCTCGCCGTACTGATCGCCATCCCGGTGCCTCACCCGGTCCCGAGCACGCGCTCGACGATCATCGGCCAGCTACTGAGCCGCCCAGGTGCTGGCCTCCAGGTGCTCCTCCTCGTCGTCACGCTCGGTCCGTTGCTCGAGGAGCTCTTCTTCCGCGGCTACATCCAGCGCCCGCTGGAGCGCGCCGTCGGGGCGCCGGTCGCGATCGCGGTGTCGACCACGCTCTTCGCGCTCGCGCACTTCCTTCGCCCGCTGCCGCTGCCGCAACTCGCGCTGGGACTCCTCACCGGGTACGCAGCGTACGCGACGCGCTCGATCTGGCCCGGCTTCGTGGTGCACCTGAGCTACAACGCGGTCACGATCCTCGGCGCGGCGGCCGGCCGCTGGGGGGGCATTCCGATCCCCCGGCTGACCTCGCTCGGCGCCGCCGGCGGCTGGGCGGTCGTGGCGCTCACGGCCGCGCCCGTGCTCTGGGTGCTGCACCAGATCGGACGAGCCCGGCGTGGCGCGAAGAGAGGACATCCGCGGACGGCGCTCGCACCGTCGACCACTGGGCGGGCGGCGGGATAGACGCGCACACCCCAGCTCAGGCCCACCGCCCAACGCCGGTCAGAGCCGCGCAATGGCGCCTGGACCGGTGTTCCAGGCCCAGCGCCAACCACGCCGTAACCACTTACCACAAGTAGACTTCCACATCCAGCGACGACGGCCTGGCGCCTGCAATCCCCGGCCGCCGGCGGCCATTCGTCCCCATTTCCGAGGAGGTCGTTCATGCGCACCGATCCGCGCTCGCTCACGGCCGACCCGACCGAGCTCGATGCCTCCGAGGCCCTGGCGGCGCGCGGCGGCGGGCCCGCGGCCCGTCATCCGCTCGACATCGTCATTCGGATCGATCCGCCGCTGCCGGTGATGATCGTGCCGGCCGGGTTCGGTCTCACCGGGGTCGCCCCGTGATCGCGACCGCACCGACCGAAGGGCGGCGAGCGGCCGATGCGGGGTGGGGGGGTC
>JADGGV010000351.1 GCA_019689775.1 Gemmatimonadota bacterium | reverse complement strand
CGTCTGGCGGCGCCCGCCGTCGACGCGACCCCCGCCGGCGTCGAGCGTCGCGCCCCCGCCGCCCCCGCGGAGCCGCAGGAGACTCGCTAGCTCATGCCGTTGCGCTTGCTGTTCGCCTTGCTCGTCGCGGCCGGCGCGGTCGGTGGGTGCCGCCGCGCCTCCGCGAGCGAGGACGCGCCGCCGCCGGATACGCTGGCCGCCGCGCCGGCCGACCGCTCGGCCCCGGCCGCCGCCTATCCCCGGGCCCCGTCGCTCGTCGGCACGACCGGCGACGGCGAGGCGTTCTCGCTCGGCCAGCTCCGCGGCCACCCGGTGATCCTCCTCTTCTATCGCGGCGCCTACTGCGAGATCTGCCTCGAGCGCCTGCGTTCGCTCGCCGCGCACGCGGCCGCGTACGGCGACGCCGGCGCCCGCATCGTCGCGGTCACGCTCGATCCGCCCGCGACCGCCGAGCACACCGCGCGCGCGCTCGAGCTCGGCTTCCCCGTCGTGTCCGTGCCGCCGACGACGTTCCGCCGCTGGGGGCTCCTGCGGGCCGGCGAGGCCCGGCCGCGTCCCGGCGAGTTCGTGCTCGACGCCGCTGGGCGCGTCCGCTTCGCCCACGTGGGCGCCACCGCGGCCGATTCGCCCGGCGACGTCGTCCTCCTCGGCGAGTTGCAAGACCTCGAGAGCGCGCCCGGGGTCGCCGCCCGCTGAACCGCGCCGTTATCTTCGAGCCGTGGAACAGGAACGCGAGCCTACGCCACCGCCCTCCCGCGCCATCACGCGCCGCCAGCTCGAGCTCGTCATCCGCCGGGCCGCCGAGCTGGCCGCGCCCGACGCGGACGCCGACGAGCGCATCCCGGAGGACGAGGTCTTCCGCATCGCCGCCGAGCTCGGCCTTCAGCCCCGCCACGTGCAGCAGGCGCTCTACGAGCTGCCGATGCGCGATCCGGCCCGCGCGCCCGGCTTCGCCCAGCGCCTCTTCGGCGAGCCGACGCTCCAGGCGCAGCGCGCCGTCCCCGGCAGCGCCCCGGACCTGCTCCGCCGGCTCGACGAGTACCTCACCACGCGGGAGTACCTCCAGCTCCGACGACGGCAGGGGGAGAAGCTGCTCTTCGCGCCCGCGGACGACGCGATCTCCGGCGTCGCCCGCGCGCTCTCCCGTCCCGCCAGCCGCTACCACCTGGCCCGCGCCAGCCGCGTCCTCCTGACCGTGCGCCCGCTCGAGGAGGGCTACGCCCACGTCCGCCTCGACGTCGACCTCGGCGACCAGCGGCGCGCCGCCGTCCGGCTCGGCCTCATCACCGGCGCCTCCCTCGGGCTCGGCCTCGCCACCGCCGCCGGCGTCGCCGGCGGCGCCGTCGGCGCGCTCATCGGGCCCCCCGCCGCCATCGTCGCAGGCGCCGTCGTCGCGGGCGCCGCGGGGCTCGCCGGCGGCATCAGCGGCGGCGTCGCCCTGCTCGCGAACCGCTTCCGCGGGCGCATCGCCCAGGCCAGGGAAGAGCTCGAGGGGCTCCTCGACCGCATCGAGCGGGGCGAGCGCCTCGAGCCGCCGCCGTCGCCCTTCCTCCGCCGCCTCCAGCGCCGCCTCGGCTTCACGCCGCCGCGTTGATGCGCCCCGCGGCGCACCCCATATTCCCCGCCCGGCGCTCCCACGACCGGGCGCGGTGCGCCCGGCCCGGGCAGGCCACGCGTCACCCTTTGTCCGAGAACACCGGGAGGTCAACGATGGCGGAGATCCGCACGGTCGGCGTGCTGGGGTGTGGGCTCATGGGGAGCGGGATCGCCGAGATCGCGGCGAAGAGCGGCTTCGAGACGCGCGTGCGCGAGACCAGCGAGGCGCTCTGCGAGCGCGGCCTCGGCTCGATCCAAAAGAGCCTCGGCCGCGCCGTCGAGAAGGGGAAGCTCGAGCCCACGGCCCGCGACGAGGCCCTCGCCCGCATCCGCACCACCACCAACCTCGAGGACCTCCGCGACTGCGACATCATCGTCGAGGCCGTCACCGAGGACCTCGCCGTCAAGACCGAGCTGTTCTCCGCCCTCGACAAGCTCTGCCCCGAGGCGACGATCTTCGCCAGCAACACCAGCTCCATCCCGATCGCCTCGATGGCCGCGGCCACGCGCCGCCCCGACCGCTTCGTCGGCCTCCACTTCTTCAACCCCGTGCCGGTGATGCGGCTCGTCGAGGTCGTCCGCAGCATCGCCACGAGCGACGAGACCTACCGCACCGCCTTCGACTTCGCCCGCCGCCTCGGCAAGGAACCCGTCGAGGCGCACGACAACTCCGGCTTCATCGTCAACCGCCTCCTCGTCCCCTACATGCTCGACGCCATCCGCGCGCTCGAGGAAGGCGTCGGCACCATCGAGGACATCGACAAGGCGATGACGCTCGGCACCGGCTATCCGATGGGACCGTTCGTCCTCGGCGACTTCGTCGGCCTCGACACCCTCTACCGCATCGCCGAGATCATGTTCGAGGAGTACCGCGAGAAGCGCTTCGCCCCGCCGCCGCTCCTCCGCCGCATGGTCACGATGAACTACATCGGCCGGAAGTCGGGCAAGGGGTTCTACGATTACTCCGGCGAGACGCCGACGCCGGTGAAGCTGGTGTAGACGGCGCCCGCGCGCGGGGCAGGGCGCGAGATCGGCGCGCGCCAGCCGACGGCGCCGGCGCGCCGGGCGGCGCCGCCACGGCCGCGTCGCCCGATCCGGTCCGGCGAATCGGTTGACGTTCCCGCTGCCGCTGTCGCTTACGCCCCCGGCCGTTCGTGAGAGGCGGCGGGGCGTAAGCGAAACGGATCAGGCGGACGTCGCATCAGTAGAAGTAGAACGTCGCCCCCAGGAGCACGTACAGCGCCAGCAACTGTACGCCCTCCAGCCAGTTCGACTCCCCGTCCTGCGCGATGATCGTCACGATCCCGGTCGCGGCGGCGACGGCGAGCACCTCCAGCGGCGTGAACACGAAGTCCATCGGCCGCCCCATCCCGAGCGCGACGAAGACGAGCACCGGCGCCACGAAAAGTGCGACCTGCGTGCTCGACCCCACGGCGATGCCCAGCGCCAGATCCACCTTGTTCTTCGCCGCCATCCACACCGCCGAGGCGTGCTCGGCCGCGTTGCCGATCAACGGCACGATGATGATCCCCACGAAGAGCTGGCTGAGCCCGAGGCCGTGCGCCGCCTCCTCCGTCGCCCCCACCAACAGCTCGCTCATCAGCGCCACGCCCGCCGTCGCCAGCACCAGCAGCAGCAGGGAGCGCCGCACCGACCAGTGCGCGGCCGCCTCGCGCCCCGCCTCCGCCTCCGCCCCCGCCACGTAGTCGACGTGCGTCCGCAACGTGAAGTAGAGGCTCGCCAGGTAGACGACGATCAGGACCGCCGCCACCGCCTCCGACAGCGCCACGCGCCGCGCCATCGGCTCGTTCGGGTGGAGCTGCACGAAGATCGCCGGCAGCACCAGCGAGGCCACCGAGAGGAGCATCATCGCCGTGCTCACGCCGGTCGCCTGGCGGTTGAACCGCTGCACCGGAAACCGGGCGCCCCCGGCCAGCAGCGCCGCGCCCAGCACCAGGAGCATGTTCCCGATGATCGACCCCGTGATCGACGCCTTCACCAGGTCGACCAGCCCCGCCCGCAACGCCAGGATCGTGATGATCAGCTCGGCCGCGTTGCCGAGGCTCGCGTTCAGCAGCCCGCCCACCGTCGGGCCGGTGTGCGCCGCTAGTTCCTCCGTCGCTCGACCCATCACGGCCGACAGCGGCACGATCGCCAGCGCCGACGTCAGGAACACCCACGTCGGCGACGCCGCCAACCACCGGTCGAGGACGAGCGCGATCGGGATGAAGACCAGAAGCGGGTAAAGGAAGCGCATGGCCGCGGAGGCTAGGGGCGGCCGCCGACGCTGTCAATCGCGTCCCAAGGGAGGGGCACGGCGCGCGCGGCAGCCCGAAAGGATCGACGAGGACGACGCCGCGCGCCGGCGCCGCACCCGCACCACACGGACGGTGGTAGAGGCGTCGCCCGGCGAGAGGCCGCCCCGGCGCCGCCGCCGTTACGGCAGCTCCCCCTCGCCGCGATGAAGCTGATGCGAGTACAGCTCGTAGACCTGCGGGTGCACCAGGTAATCCTCCACCCACACCTCGAACGGCGGCAGCGGCAGACGCCGCTCTAGCTCCTGCACCACCTGCATCGCGAGCTGGAACCGGTCCCGCGCGCGAAAGTCGATCGTCCGCCCGTCCAGCAGCCGCTCCACCAGCGCCCGAAAGTCCTCGTGCGGCAGCAGCGCGATCAGGTGAACCACCTGGTCCACCCGGTACGACTGGTACAGCGACCGCAGCCGCGCCAGCGATAGGTCCTCCGTCGCCCCCACCGCCGTCGACGGGAACACCCCCACGTCGTGGCGGACCAGCAGGTCCCGGAACCACCGCCGCAGGTCCGGCGACGGCCCCCGACGCCGCTCGTGCGCGTGCAGCGCGGACTCCAGCAGCGCCAGCAGCAGCGGCCGCCCGAGCCCCTGCGCCCGCGCATCCACCTCGCCCTCGCTCCGCTCCACGAACAGCACCGCCGTCCGGACCTCCTCCTCCACCTCCTCCCGCCCCGAGCGCTGGAACGCGAAGTAGCCCCGCCACCCGCCCTCCGCCGCCGGGTACGTCGCCAGCAGCGCCGTCCACCGCTC
>JADGGV010000350.1 GCA_019689775.1 Gemmatimonadota bacterium | reverse complement strand
ACGTTATGAGTGTCTCTTTGGCTCGTATATGTTTATAAGAGACAGGGTAGGGGAAGGGCCGCAGTCCCACAGTTGCGGGATCGGTCGGGCGTTCTGGCCCGGTCCGGGTCGGGTGCGGGGGAGTTCGATCGGGGAACCGGCGCCGGATGAGTGTGCGGCTTTGCTTGACAATGGGGGGTTCGGGCCGCATCGCTGGAGGGCGATGGAGGTCGGCGCCGCGGGGCGTGTCTCGCGGCGCCGGCTGGCTCACCGGTTCGAGCGGTTCGGGCTCGTCGCCCGGGTGCTCGGGCCACTCCCTCCCCCACCTCTCTCCGGAGGAGTCCGCCCATGCCCGCGCTCAAGATCCGCACCCTCCACGAGCAGGAGATGGTCCTGGAGCCCTCGCAGGTCGAGGGTCTGGCCTCGAGGCTTCGAGGCGACGTGGTGACGCCCGACTCGCCGGAGTACGACGCGGCGCGGAGCATCTGGAACGCGATGATCGACCGGCGGCCGGCGATGATCGTGCGGTGCGCCGGGGTGGCGGACGTGCTGGAGGTGGTGCGATTCGCGCGGCAGCACGGGCTGCTGGTGTCCGTTCGGGGCGGCGGCCACAACATCGCGGGGAGCGCCCTGGCGGAGGGCGGGCTGGTGATCGACCTGTCGCGGATGCGCTCGGTGTGGGTGGATCCGCAGGAGCGGGTGGCGCGGGTGGAGCCGGGCGCGACGCTGGCGGACCTGGACCACGAGACGCAGGCGTTCGGCCTGGCGACGCCGGTCGGGATCAACTCGACGACCGGGGTGGCGGGGCTGACGCTGGGCGGCGGCTTCGGCTGGATCAGCCGGCGGTTCGGGCTGACGGTCGACAACCTGCTCTCGGCGGACGTGGTGACGGCGGACGGCGAGCTGCGGCGGGCGAGCGCGACCGAGAACGCGGACCTGTTCTGGGCGATCCGGGGCGGTGGCGGCAACTTCGGCGTCGTCACCTCGTTCGAGTTCCGCCTGCACCCGGTGGGACCGGACGTGCTCTGCGGGCTGGTTGTGCACCCGTTGGCGGACGCGCGGTCGGTGCTACGGCAGTACCGGGCGGTGGTGGCGCGGGCGCCGGAGGAGCTGACGTGCTGGGTCGTGCTGCGGAAGGCGCCGCCGCTGCCGTTCCTCCCGGCCGAATGGCACGGCAAGGAGGTGGCGGTCCTCGCGCTGATGTACGCGGGCGACCCGAAGGACGGGGAGCTGGCGATGGAGCCGGTGCGCGCGATCGGCACGCCGATCGCCGATGTCGTCGGCGTGAACCCGTTCGTGGCGTGGGAGAAGATGTTCGACCCGCTGCTCACGCCGGGCGCGCGCAACTACTGGAAGTCGCACGACCTGGCCGGGCTGGACGACGCCGCGATCGATGTCATGCTCGACTTCGCGAGCCGGCTGCCGTCGCCGCACTGCGAGACGTTCATCGGGCATCTGGGCGGGGCGGTCAACCGCGTCCGGCCGGAGGCGACGGCGTTCTCGCGGCGCGACACGGAGTTCATCGTGAACGTGCACGGGCGATGGGAGACGCCGGCGGAGGACGCGGCGGGCCTCGCCTGGTGCCGCGGGCTCTTCGACGCGCTCGCGCCGCACGCCACGGGCGGCGTTTACGTGAACTTCATGACGGCGGACGAGGCCGACCGGGTGCGCGCCGCGTACGGCGCGAACTACGACCGGCTGGTGGAGCTGAAGGCGCACTATGACCCGGACAACCTGTTCCGCAGCAACCAGAACATCCGGCCGAACGTGCACGCCTGATCCGAGGTTCGCCTGCTCCGTTTCGCTTTCGCTGACGCTCCCGCTCCCGGCCGGTCGGGAGTGGGAGCGTAACCGCGAGCGGGATAGGCAAACGGATCTGCCGGACCGGAGATGAGGCGGACGGGGCGGGCGGCTCCGGCTGCGACGCGCGGCGGGGCCGCCCGAGGCGTGCCGCGGGGCCGCAGGCCGGTGCGGCCTGCCGGCCGTGCGCGGCGTCAGGGAGCCGCCCGGGCGACCGGCGGCGGCCGCCGGTCGAGCGGCCTCTGGTGCCGCCCGTGGCGGTTGATGCGCGCCCGCGGGCGGAGCAGGCGCTCGCCGTCGAGGTGCGTGCCGCTCCGCAGCGTGGCGACCGGGTTCGTGATCGTGTAGCCGCTCGCCGCGCCCGGGTTCGCGCCGTACCCCAGGTCGAGCAGCGAGGCGATGGTCATCTCGCTCAGCGGGTTGCCCGCCGAGGAGATGTAGCCGGTCATCAGCTCGTTGCCGAACACGCTCTCGCGCCAGTGGCCGTCGCGCGTGCCGGCGCCGCCGGTGTTCTCGACGGGCACGCTCGGCCGCGTGCCCCCCAGGGCGTGGTAGCCCGCGATCCCGTGCGGGCCCGTGAACGTCGGGTCGTCCGTCCCCGCACCCGCCAGCAGCCCCTTCTCCGGCCAGAGCGTACCGATCCCCAGGACGTGCCCCATCTCGTGCAGCACCACGTCGTCCAGCGTCCCCCGCGCCTCCATCTGCCGCAGGTCTTCCACGTCCAGCTTCATGTAGCCCATGACCGGTAGGCCGCTGTCGCTCCGGACGTAGCACGGGCCCGAGGAGCCGAGCACCTTCCCCGCCCCGTCGATCGGCACGAACTCGATGTAGATCACCAGGTCGTCGATCGTCTCGTCGATCGCGGGCTGCGTCGTGAAGCACGCACCGGCCGCCGCCTTCAGCGGGACGGCCGGCAGGTCCGCGGTGATCACCTGTTGCCAGCGCGCGGCCGCCGCCTCCACCGCCCGCCGGTGCCGGTCCGATGGGCTCGAGATCCAGCGGATGTCGATGTTGTATGCCCGGGGCGACGACGTCGGCGTCGCAGCCGCCACCGCCGTCGCCGTGAACCGGACCGTGCTCCCGCCCGCACTCGCCACCAGCGTGTTCGTCCCCGGGCGCGAGCCCAGCGTCCACCGCAGCACGCTCGCGATCCCGAGCGAATCCGTCACCGCCACGGGCCGCTCGACGGCGCCGCCTCCCGACTCCACCCGGAACGTCACCATCACGCCCGCCGCCGGCCGACCGGTCCGGTCCCGCGCCAGGACCGCCGGCGCCGTGGCCACCGGAGTGCCGACCGCCGCCGTCTGCCCGTCCCCGGCGCTGACCTCCAGCGCGCCGACCACCGCCGAGGCGCTCCTCGGCTCCAGCGGGCCCGCCGCGTCGCTACACGACGCCGCGAGCCTCGCCATGACCACGAGCGCGGCGCAACAGGCAGCGCGCCGCACGACCGATACGTCCATTCCTGCTTCACTTCGAGAGCGTCCCGCGGCCGGCGCGGGAGAGCGCGCGCGCGAGTCAGGAAGGCTATAACGCGTGGTCCGACATTATGTTCCGTGAATCGACGGGCGCGCCCGCTCACGACCCCGCGTCCGCCGCCACCGGCTTGAGCGCGGCGGACGCGGGCTTGAGGATCCCGACGTCGCCCTTGATGTCGAGCTTCGTGTCCATCTCCGCACTGCGCTTCTGGATGTCGGTCAGCAGCGCGCGCGCCGGCTCGCCGGTCAGCACGTACGGCTGCGCGAGCGTGGTCAGCTTGCCGGCGATGGGGAGGATCTCGACCTGCTTGATGCGCTTGCGGTCGAGCGTGAAGCGGGCAAGGTAGTTGTCCATCCAGTACGGGTGGCTGTGCCCGAAGATCATGTTGCCGAACGAGTAGACGATGACCTTGCCCTTGTAGACCTCGATGCCGCGGGGCACGTGCGGGTGATGCCCGAGGATGATGTCGGCGCCGGCGTCGATGATGGCGTGCGCGAACTCGCGCTGCGCCGGCTCCGTCTCCTGGTGGTTCTCCGTCCCCCAGTGGAAGGAGACGACGACGTAGTCGACGTCGTCGCGCACGCGCTGGATGTCCTCCTTGATGATGCGAGGATCGAGCGGCACGACGCCGGGCAGCTCCGGCGTCGCGAACGATTGCGGGCCGCCGTTCACGAATTGCGTGTAGCCGAGGAAGGCGATGCGGACCCCCCCGCGCTCGATCACGAACGGGCGCCGCGCGTCCTCGAGGTCGCGCCCGCCGCCGACGTACCCCACGCCCGCGCGCCAGAGGTTGCGGATCGTCTCCTCCAGGCCCGCTTCGCTATCGTCAAAGGCGTGATTGTTGGCCACCGAGACGACGTCGATGCCCGCCCAGCGCAGCGCGTCGGCGAACGTCGGGCTGCCGCGGAACGCGCCGGTCCAGCGGCCGACGTCGGTGAGCGGGTTCTCGAGGTTCGCGAAGGCGACGTCGGCCTCGCGGAAGAGCGGGGCCACCTTCTCCAGCGGGTACCGCTGCTCCTCCACGTCGGACGCGAATGTCAGCTCGTACTCGATGTTGTTGCGGTCGCGCCGGAGCGTCGTGTCCGGCTGCACGCCCATGGCACGCAGGTAGGCGATGTCCTCGGGTGTGTTGAGGAACGGCACGAGCGGCCATTCGCCCTTCTTGAGCGAGTCCCTGTCGAAGAACGCGGGCCGCGGCTTGATCGTGCGGGACCAGTTGATGTCCCCTCCGGCGAGCAGCGTGATCTCCTGCGCGGCCAGCGGGGCGGGCGGGGCGCTCGTGACGGCCAGCAGGGCGAGCAGCGTCAACCGCTTCATCGGGATGCTCCGGGCGAGGGTTCGGGACGGGGGGGGGGGGGGGGGGGGGGGGCCCGCCCCCCCCGCAGCCCGCCCCCCCCCCGCCCGGCCCCACAATAAAAAAAAAA
>JADGGV010000349.1 GCA_019689775.1 Gemmatimonadota bacterium | reverse complement strand
GTCCGCATGGCCGACGCAGGACGGCGCCCTCTGGGAGGCGCTCGTGCGCCCGGGCTCCAAACTCAAGCCCGGCCGCATCGTCCGCGTCGCCGACGAGCTGCGCGTCGAGATCGCCGACACCTGCCCGGACGGCAGCCGCCTCGTGCGGCTGGAGACGCCGCTCCCGGTCGCCGCGGCGATCGAGCGCTACGGCCGGCTCCCGCTCCCGCCGTACCTCGAGCGCGACGCGGAGCCCGAGGACTACGAGCGCTACCAGACGGTCTTCGCGCGCGAGCGGGGCTCGGTTGCCGCACCCACGGCGGGCCTCCATTTTACGCCCGCCGTGCTGGCCGCAGTGGAGGCGCGCGGCGTACGGCTCGTGCGCCTCGTGCTGCACGTCGGCGTGGGCACGTTCCGGCCGGTCGAGACGGAGGATCCGGCCGCGCACGTCATGCACGCCGAGTGGTACGAGGTGCCGGCCGCGGCCGCCGCCGCGCTGAACGGCGTGCGCGCCGCCGGCGGCGCGATCTGGGCGGTCGGCACCACGGTGACGCGGACGCTCGAGACCGTCGCCGACGAGGAGGGGTGCATCCACGCGGGGAGCGGCTGGACGGACATCTTCATCCGGCCCGGTCACCGCTTCCGCGCCGTGGACCGCCTGATCACGAATTTCCACCTCCCGCGCTCGACGCTGATCATGCTCGTGGCGGCGTTCGCGGGCTACGAGCTGACGATGCGCGCCTACGGCGAGGCGGTGCGGCGGCGCTACCGCTTCTACTCGTACGGCGACGCGATGGTGGTCACGTAGGCGACGCCGGGCGCGCCGCCTGGAGGTTAGACGTGCTCTTCGATTTCGAGGTGGTCGCCCGGGACGGTGCGGCCCGGTCCGGCCGCTTCGTCCTGCCGCACGGCGTGGTGCGGACGCCGGCGTTCATGCCCGTCGGCACGCAGGCGACGGTGAAGACGCTCGCGCCGGAGGAGGTCGCGTCGGCGGGCGCGGAGATGGTGCTGGCGAACACGTACCACCTGTTCCTGCGCCCGGGCGCGGAGGTGGTGCAGGCGCTCGGCGGGTTGCACCGCTTCATGGGCTGGGGCCGGCCGATCCTGACGGACTCCGGCGGCTTCCAGGTCTTCAGCCTGGCGCAGATCAACGAGGTGCGGGACGACGGCGTCGTCTTCCAGAGCCACATCGACGGCAGCCGGCACCTGTTCACGCCGGAGCGGGTGATGGAGATCGAGCGGGCGCTCGGCGCGGACGTGATCATGGCGTTCGACGAGTGCCCGCCGGGGCAGGCGGCGCGGGCGGTGGCAGAGGAGGCGCACGAGCGCACGCTGCGCTGGTTGGTCCGCTGCCGCGCGCGCTTCGAGGCGCTCGCGCGGGAGGCGGACGGGCCGGAGCAGACGCTCTTCCCGATCCTCCAGGGCTCGACGTACCCCGACCTGCGCCGGGATGCGGCGCGCCGGATCCGCGAGCTGGGCGACTGGCGCGGCTTCGCGATCGGCGGGCTGTCCGTCGGCGAGCCGAAGCCGGTCATGTACGAGATGCTCGAGGTCGTCGAGCCGGAGCTGCCGGCGGACCGGCCGCGCTACCTGATGGGCGTCGGCTACCCGGAGGACCTGCTGGAGGCGGTCGCTCGCGGCATCGATCTGTTCGACTGCGTCGCGCCCACGCGCAACGGCCGCAACGGCACGGCCTGGACGGAGGCGGACGGGCAGGTCAACCTCCGCGCCGGCCGCTTCCGGCTGGACGCCCGGCCGCTGGACGAGGCGTGCGACTGCTACACCTGCCGCAACTACAGCCGGGCGTACCTGCGGCACCTCTTCGTCGCCGAGGAGGTGCTGGGGCTGCGACTGCTGTCGCTGCACAACGTGCGCTTCCTGATCCGCCTGGCGGAGCGGGCGCGCAAGGAAATCGAGGCCGGCACCTTCGCCGGCTGGAGCGAGGACTGGCTCGCGCGCTACCGTGCCGCGCGGGCCTCGACCCAGGGAGGGAAGGCGTGACGTGGAATGCTCTGGCGCTGCTCCTGGCGGCGCCCGGCCAGGGGGGAGGTCCGGGGGTTGCCCTCGTGATCCAGTTCGTCGCCATCATCGCGATCTTCTACTTCCTGCTGATCCGCCCGCAGCGGCAGCAGCTCAAGAAGCATCAGGAGCTGCTGAAGCAGCTCAAGAAGGGCGACGAGGTGATGACCGAGGGTGGCATCATCGGCACCGTCATCCATCTCGCCGATGACCGCATCACGCTGCGCACTGGCGAGAACACGCGCATCGTGGTGGCTCGTGCGAAGATCGCGCGGGTATTCACCTCGGAGACGGCGGCGACACCTCCGACCGAGAAGTGATGGATGGCGATTCGTGAGATTCGGATCCTCGGCGATCCGGTGCTGAGGCAGAAGGCGGAGCCCCTGGCGGCCGTGGATCCCGAGACGCGGCAACTGATCGCGGACATGTTCGACACGATGTACGACGCGGACGGCGTCGGCCTGGCCGCGCCGCAGGTCGGCGTCGCGCGGCGCGTCATCGTGGTCGATCCGCGCGACGAGAACGTCCAGCCGTTCGCGCTGGTCAACCCGGTGATCGTCGAGCTGGGCCGTGAGCTGGCACGCGGCGAGGAGGGGTGCCTGAGCATTCCCGGCGTGAAGGACATCGTCGAGCGCCCGGCGACGGTCGTCGTCGAGGCGCTCGACCGGGAGGGCGCGCCGGTGCACATCGCGGCCGAGGGGCTGCTCGCGCGCGTCCTCCAGCACGAGATCGACCACCTCGACGGGATCCTGTTCTTCGACCGGCTCAGTCCGCTGAAGCGCAAGATGCTGCTGAGCCGGTGGCAGAAGGTGAGGCCGGAGCCCAAGGCGTCGTGAGGATCCTCTTCTGGGGCACGCCCGATTTCGCGCTCCCGTCGTTGCGGGCGCTGCTCGGCGAGGATCACGACGTCGTCGCCGTGGTCACGCAGCCGGACCGCCCGGCGGGGCGCGGCCGCGCGCTGCGGCCGCCGCCGGTCAAGGAGGCGGCGCTCGCGGAGCGGATCCCGGTGCTCCAGCCGGAGCGCGCCCGTGGCGACGCGTTCCTCGCGACGTTGCGGGACCTGTCGCCGGACCTCTCCGTGGTGGTCGCGTTCGGGCAGATCCTGCGGCGCGAGGTGCTCGAGCTGCCGCGCCTCGGCTCGATCAACGTGCACGCCTCGCTGCTCCCGGCGCTCCGCGGCGCCGCGCCGATCAACTGGGCGATCATGCGCGGCGACGCCGAGACCGGGATCACGATCATGCGGATGGTCGAGCGGCTCGACGCCGGTCCGATCCTGCACCAGGTCCGCGAGCCGATCGGGCCGGAGGAGACGGCGCGCGACCTGGCCGCGCGGCTGAGCGAGATCGGCGCCGAGGCGCTGGTCGAGACGCTCGCGTTGCTCGAGCTGGGGGAGGTGACCGAGCGCGAGCAGGACGACGCGCTCGCCAGCTACGCGCCGCGCCTCACGCGCGACGACGCGCACGTGGACTGGGCTCGCAGCGCGACCGAGATCGACCGGCACATCCGCGGCCTCGACGAGGTGCCCGGCGCCTGGTCGCGCCTGCGCGACAACGAGGTGAAGCTGTTCCGCCCGCTCCCGCTGCCGGGCGTCGACGCCGCGGGCGTGGCACCGGGTACGGTCCTGTCCGCGACGCCGCTCGACCCCACGCACGGCATCGTCGTCGCGTGCGGGGATGGCGCCGTCGCGATCCGCGAGGTCAAGCCGGCCGGGAAGCGGCGGATGACCGCGGCGGAATGGGCGCGTGGCCGCGGCGTGGCGGTGGGAGATCGACTCGCGTGAGCGTCCCGCCGCTGCACATCATCGCGGCCGACGAGGTGCTGGAGCGCGGCGACTTCGTCACCCTGGCCACGGCGCTCCTCACGGCGCACGGCCCGGGCGTCGCGCTGCACCTGCGCGCGCACGGGCGGCCCGGCGCGTTCCTGTACCGCATCGCCGCGGTGCTCGCGCGCGTCGCGGACGGGGCGGGCGCGCTCGTGGTCGTCAACGACCGGGTGGACGTGGCGCTGAGCGCCGGCGCCGGCGGCGTCCAGCTCGGCGTCCGTTCGCTCCCCGTCGCGGCGACGCGGGCGCTCGTCGGCCCGGGCGTGCGCCTCGGGTACTCGGCGCACGAGGCGGACGAGGCCGCGGCGGCCGCGCGCGACGGCGCCGACTGGGTGCTGGCCGGCACCATCTACGAGACGCCGTCGCACCCGGGGCGCGCCGGCGCGGGCCCCGAGCGGGTGCGCGAGATTGCGGCGCGTGTCGCGGTGCCCGTCCTGGCCATCGGCGGGATCACCGCGGAGCGGGTGCCGGAGGTCGTGGCCGCCGGCGCACGCGGGGTCGCCATCATCGGCGCGGTCTGGCGCGCGCCCGACCCGCGCGCCGCCGCAGGCGAGCTGGCCGCCGCGCTCGCCGCGGCGCTCGAACGATGAGGGGTCGATGAGCGTGGAGACGATCACCGTCACGATCAACGGGGCCGAACGTCGCGTGGCCCCGGGGCTGCACGTCGCGGCGCTCCTCGAGTCGCTCGGTCTGCACCCCCGCCTCGTGGTGGTCGAGCACAACCGCGAGATCCTCCAGCGCAGCGCGTTGGAGGCGGTGGAGGTGCGGGAGGGGGATCGCCTGGAGATCGTGCATTTCGTGGGCGGGGGCTAAGCCCCCGGGCGCCCGCCCTGCGCGGGGCGGCCCCCGCGCCCCGGGGCGCCGGGGGGGGGGCGCCCCCCC
>JADGGV010000348.1 GCA_019689775.1 Gemmatimonadota bacterium | reverse complement strand
CGTTCCGGCCGCGCTCGTCCGCGGCGCGCAGCGCGCGTCGCGGTTTGGTGGTCCGGAGGGCGTGGGCTGCCCTCCACGAATGTCGTGTGCATCCGGCCGGACGGCGCTCGCCCGGGGTGGCGTTCGCCGCCGCACCGGATCGGTCGGATCCTCAACCAGCCTCGGGAGGAAAATGATGGCCCCCCCTCGTCTCCTGCGGGTGGCGCGCGGCGTCGCCGCCTCCGCACTCCTGCTCCTACTCGCGGCATGGCCGGCGGCGGCACAGGGCACCGGCACCGTGAGGGGTACGGTGACGGACGCCGTCACCCGACGCCCGCTCGCGGGCGCGCAGGTGTCCATCGTCGGCACCCGCATCGGCGCGCTCACGAACGGGAGCGGGGTCTATGTGATCCCGGGCGTGCCGGCCGGTAGCCATACCGTCCGCGTCGACGACATCGGCTTCAAGACGGTGGAAAAGCCCGTCACGGTGACCGCGGAGCAGGCGGCGACCGTGGACTTCGAGCTGACGCAGTCGGCGATCGCGCTGGACGAGGTGGTGGTCACTGGGACGCCGGGCGCGACGACGAAGCGCACCGTCGGCAACTCGGTGTCGCAGATTGATGCCTCGAGGATCACGCAGGCGGCTCCGACCGAGAACGTGCAGCAGCTCCTGGCCGCGCGCACGCCGGGGCTGACGCTCCTGGCGAACGCCGGCAACGTCGGCACGAGCTCGCGGATCCGCATCCGCGGCGCCGGCTCGGTGAACGCCGGCAACCAGCCGGTGATCTACGTGGACGGGGTCCGCATCAGCTCGGCGACGCAGACGGGCTTCGGCGTGAGCGACGCGCTCGTGCAAGGGACGAGCCCGCTGGACGCGATCAACCCTGCCGACATCGAGTCGATCGAGGTGATCAAGGGCCCGGCGGCGGCCACGCTCTACGGCGCTGAGGCGGCCAACGGCGTGATCCAGATCATCACCAAGCGCGGCCGCGGCGGCGGTGGGCTGCACTGGAACATGTCGTACGACCAGGGCGTCATGGACTGGGCGCTGCCGCAGCCGGTGAACTACACGCTGTGCAGCATGCCGCACGCGGCCGGCTACCCGGGCTGCCAGGGCAAGCCGCCGGAGACGCTGCTCGTCCAGACGCCGCTGACGAAGGATCCGAACCCGCCGATCGATCCGGTCACCGGGCAGCCGGACCCCCGTAGCGGGATGAGCTACATCCGCCAGGGTTCGCTCTCGGACCTGAACCTGTCCGTGCAGGGCGGCGGGCAGAGCTACAGCTTCTACGTGTCGGGCGAGCGCAACGTCGAAGACGGCGTGATGGTCAACAACTTCAGCAAGCGCACGTCCGCGCGGGCCAACTTCAGCATCGTGCCGAGCGAGAAGGTGAACTTCACGATCAGCACGGGCTACGCGAACTCGCACATCCGGCTCCCGCTGGCCGACAACGCGTCCAACAGCATCCTGCGCGTGTCGAACCGCGGCCGGCCGGGCGCGAGCGCGACGTACCGGCAGGGCTACCTCGGTCTCGACCCGGCCATCGGCAACGAGTACAACAACCAGACCTGGCAGGAGCGGACCACCCTGGGGCTGACGGCGAACTTCAACCCGTTCTCCTGGTGGACGAACAAGCTGACGCTGGGGATGGACAAGAACGACCGCTTCAACCAGGAGCTCTACACGATCGACGACACGGGCAAGCAGCCGTGGGGCGCCGAGGTGGCGAACGGCGCGGTCTACCAGTGGCTCCCGACGGACCACGTGTGGACGGTGGACTACGCCTCGACGTTCACGCGTAAGCTGAACGAGAGCTACACGAGCGCGTTCTCGGTCGGCATGCAGTACAACCGCAAGCAGTACCGCCGGCGCGAGGTGGACGGCATCGGCTTCGTCTCCGACCAGGTCAACACGATCGGCTCGGCGGCGATCACGCGCGGCGACGAGTCGTTCAGCGAGCAGAGCTCCCTGGGCTTCTTCGGGCAGGAGCAGGTCGGGTGGAAGGACCGGCTGTTCGTGACCGGCGCGGTGCGCGTGGACAACAACTCCGCGTTCGGTAGCGACGTCAAGCTGGTCACCTACCCGAAGGCGTCGGTGTCGTACGTGATCTCGGACGAGCCGTGGTTCCACCTGCCGTCGGTGGACCAGCTCAAGCTGCGCGGCGCGTGGGGCCGCGCGGGGCGGGCGCCGGATCCGTTCACGGCGGACCGCACGTTCAGCGGCGAGGTCGCCACGGTGGCGGGGCCGACCGGCGACGTCTCGGTCAACCAGGTCGAGCCATCCTCGTACGGCAACCCGAACCTGAAGGCGGAGACCGGTCAGGAGCTGGAGCTGGGCTTCGAGGCGTCGCTGGCCAAGGGCCGCCTCGGTCTGGACTTCACGTACTACAACCAGCGCACGAAGGACGCGCTGATGAGCATCGATGACCCGCGCTCGGCGGGGTTCACGGGCAGCCACCTCGTGAACATCGGTGAGGTCGCCAACAGCGGGATCGAGCTGTCGCTGACGGCGACGCCGGTCTACCTCCACAACGTGCAGTGGGACGCGACGCTCGGCGTGTCGACGAACCACAACAAGCTGGTCCGCTTCGGCACCGGGCAGACGTCGATCGACTTCGGGTCGTTCGCCACGGTGCAGCGGCACGTGGAGGGCTACCCGCTGGGCGGCTACTGGGCCACGGACGTGAAGCGGGACGCGAACGGCAACCCGATCGTCACGAAGGATTCGCGCGGGATGTACGTCGCCCAGGTCGACCCGGAGATGAAGTACGTGGGGCCGTCGATGCCGACGCGCAACGTGGCGTTCACGAACACCGTGACGCTGTTCGGCAACCTGAAGCTGTACGCGCACCTGGACTACCAGGGCGGCAACTACATGTGGTGCGCGATCTGCTCGCTGCGGAACCGCACCGACCACAACGCGATCGAGGTGAACCGGCCGCTGCTGACCACGGCGGACTCGATCGAGTACGCGGTGCGCAACTCGCTCGAGACGAAGCTGTTCATCACGAAGGCGGACTTCATCAAGCTGCGCGAGGTCTCGGCCACGTACAACCTGCCGACGCGCTACGTGCGGAGCTTCGGCGCGAGCGCCGCGAGCATCACGCTGGCCGCGCGCAACCTCTGGATGTGGACGAGCTACGTGGGCGCCGCCGGGAAGGGGAAGAGCGATCCCGAGGTCAGCTTCTCGAGCACGTCGAACTTCAGCCTGACGGATTACGACGGCGTGCCGATGCTGCGGCGCCTCGTCGCTACCGCCCGCGTGTCGTTCTGACCGTGACGCGAAGCGAGAGGAACGACGATCATGCGTGAGAGGAGCCTTATGACCGGACAGATGGCGAAGCGGGCGCGCGCCGGCGCCGCCTTGCTGCTCGCCCTGGCGATCGCCGCCGGCTGCGATGTCGGCGACAAGCTGCTGAAGGCGAAGAACCCGGCCGCGATCGACGAAGGGAGCCTGAACGACCCGAAGCTGGTCGACGTGCTGGTCAACAGCGCCATCGGCGAGCTTCAGCAGGCGTACGCGGACCCGTTCATCTGGCGCGGCAGCATGCTGACCGACGAGCAGGTGACGGGGATCAACTGGGAGCAGACGGCTCGGATCAACCAGCGCATCCTTCCCTACGGGGACGGGGATGCGGACGTGATGTACCGCGAGCTCCAGCGGTTCCGCGCGGTGGCGGACAGCGGCTCGGAGCTGATCCGGGGCTTGGTCAAGGATCCGAGCACAGACATCCGGCTGGCGAAGGACCTGGCGTATGCGGGCTACGCCTACATCCTGATGGGCGAGGCGCTGTGCGGCGCCAACATCAGCCGGGGCGGCCAGCTCGGCACGCAGGTCTACACGCCCGACGAGTTGACGGAGATGGCGATCCCGAAGCTCCAGGAGGCGCTGACCATCGCGCTGGCGACGTCGGACCCCGAGGGGCCGCGCGTGGCGAACCTGGCGCGCGTCGGCCTGGCCCGGGCCAATCTCCAGCTCGGGAAGATGGACGAGGTGAAGAAGTACGCCGCGCAGGTCCCGGCGGACTTCGTCTGGTGGGTGGCCTACTCGAACAACTCCGAGCGTGAGCAGAACCCGATGTACGGGCAGACGCACGGCACGAACAAGACGCTGGGCGTGCACCCGCACTTCCTGCTCTACGGCGCGTTCGGGACGCAGGGGCAGACGAACCAGACCGACCCGCGCATCCAGTACACGCCGAACTGGTCGACCGGACACAACCAGTTGACGAAGCTGTACGTGCCCTACGCCTCGCTGCCGTACTCGACGTACAATGGGCAGACGCAGGCGAACGGCGGCAAGCCGGCCGAGATCCAGCTCGACACCGACATCAAGCTGGCCTCGGGGCTGGAGGCGCAGCACGACTACGCCGAGGCGGACGGCCCGACGGCCGCGACGCTGGCGTTCGTGAACGCGCGCCGCGCCTACGGCAACCAGCCGCCGGTCGACCTGTCGGGCGATGCGCTGATGGCCGAGCTGCGCGAGCAGCGCGGGCGTGACCTGTACATGGGCGGCTTCCGGCTGGGTGACATCCGCCGCTGGAAGAAGCTCAACAACGTGGACCTCTTCCCGACGGGGCCGCACGTGAACGCCACCTGGGGCGACTACGGCACGGCGACGTGCTTCCCGATCCCGCTCCAGGAGTACAACGGCAACCCGGACCTGCCGAACCCGAACAAGTAGGCCGGGAGCCGAGGCTCTCCGTCGTGGGGGGGGCGCGCGGCGCCGGCCCCCCCCCCGCCCGCGGCCCGCCCCGGG
>JADGGV010000347.1 GCA_019689775.1 Gemmatimonadota bacterium | reverse complement strand
GCGACCGCGCCGGCGCCCCCCCGCTACCCCGCCTCCTCCTCCGCCTCCTCGCCGTGCGCCACGATGTCGCCCGACTGGAACAGCACCCCCCGCGCGATCTCCCGCCACCGCGGCTTCTTCCGCAGCAGCCACTCCAGATCCATCGAGAAGTGCTTGAACTCCTCCGTCTGCGCGTTCCGCATGATCGCCCGCGCCGACCGGTCCCGCTCCAGCGCCAGGCGCTGCTCGTACCAGCCGATCGCCTCCGCCTCCTCGATCAGCGAGACGATCATGCGCGCGAACGACCGCGTCTCCTGCGGCAACTCCTCCGCCGGCTCGTGATACTGCTCGAATCCCATGGCGCTCGTGGGGGTTGAGGTGCGCGCCGCGGCGCGCCGCCCGGGCCGCGGCCGCGGCGGCTGGAAGCAAGGGTCGGGCCGCGCCCGTGCCTTCCATTGCACACCGAAGCCGTATACGTTGCCGGTACGCGAAACGGCGGGATAGGGCGGGGGCGACGCCGCGATGCGCCGGCGCCGCAGACCGCCTCGCCCGCAACCACCGGCGCCGCCCGCCGGCGTCGGCGAGCCAGCATCGCGATCCACCCACATCCGTGGCGGCGCCCGGCGCCGCCCGGCCGCGCGGAGGGGGCCCATGCCGAAGATCCGTGCCGTCGCCGTCGTCGCTGCCGTCGCCGTGTGGATGCTTCCCGGCGGGACGGCTGCGCTCCAGCTCCCGCCCGACTCGGCGATCCTACGGATGATCCGCGACCGCGTGGAGTCGAAGGCGGTGACGGGGATCGTGGCGGGCGTGATCGGGCCGGATGGGAAGAGTCGCGTCGTCGCCTACGGCCCGGCGAAGGCGGGCGGCCCGCCGCTGGACGCGCGGAGCGTGCTGGAGATCGGCTCGGTGTCGAAGACGTTCACGGCGGCGCTGCTGGCGGACATGGTGGCGAAGGGCGAGGTGCGGCTGGAGGATCCGGTGGCGAAGTACCTGCCGGCGGCGGTGACGGTGCCGTCGCGGAACGGGAAGGAGATCACGCTGCTGGACCTGGCGACGCAGACGTCCGGCCTGCCGCGTCTGCCCTCGAACCTGAACCCGAAGGACCCGGCGAACCCGTATGCCGACTACACGCCGGAGCTGCTGTACGAGTTCCTGTCGAGCTACGAGCTGCCGCGGGACCCGGGGGCGGAGTACGAGTACTCGAACCTGGGGATGGGGCTGCTCGGCTTCGCGCTGGGGCGCCGGGACGGGGGCGGCTACGAGGCGGCGTTGACGCGGCGGGTGCTGGCGCCGCTGGGGCTGACGAGCACGGCGATCGCGCTGACGCCGGACATGCGGGCGCGGCTGGCGCAGGGGCACGACCCGTCGGGCGAGGTGGTGGCGAACTGGGACATCCCGACGCTGGCCGGTGCGGGTGCGCTCCGCTCGGACATGGAGGACATGCTGAAGTACCTGCGGGCGAACATGTTCCCGGAGTCCTCCCCCGTGGCGAAGACGCTGGCGACGACGCACGAGCCGCGTCGCCCGGCGGGCGCCGGCGGGATGCGGATCGGGCTGGCATGGCACGTCCTGCCGCGGCCGGGTGGCGACATCGTCTGGCACAACGGGCAGACGGCGGGCTACCACGCCTTCGTCGCGTTCCGGCCCGCGACGAAGACCGGCGTGGTGCTGCTCGCGAACACCGGCGCCGACATCGACGACATCGGCCTACACATCCTCGACGCCGGCATTCCGCTGCGGGCGCCGGTGCCGCGGGTGGCGCGCAAGGAGATCACGCTCCCGCCGGAGGTGCTGGACCGCTACGTGGGCGAGTACCGGTTCGCGCCGCAGTTCTCGATCGTGGTCACGCGCGAGGGCGCTCAGCTCTACGCGCAGCCGACGGGGCAGCAGCGCCTGCCGATCTTCGCGGAATCCGAGACCGATTTCTTCCTGAAGGTGGTCGACGCGCAGCTCACGTTCACGCGCGACGCCGCGGGGCGCGTGACCGGCGCCGTGCTGCACCAGGGCGGCGGCAGCGCGGCGGGCGAGAAGGTGAAGTAGCTACGGCACCGCCTCGGCGAGTCCGGCGAGCGAGACGCCGAGCAGCAGGACCATCTTCGTCGCGGGGAGCGCCGACTCCGAGTCGGCCCATTCCTGGAGCGTGTGCTGGTTGCCGCCGTTGGCGCGGCCGACCGAGATCGCCGGGATGCCGCGCGTGACCGCGACGTTGGCGTCGGTCGAGCCGGTGGCGACGGCGCGCGCCGGGAGCCCGAGGAAGCGGTGGATGTCGACGGCGGTCTGCACGATCGGGTGCCGCCGCGCGCCGGCGAGCTGCTCCTCCGTGCCGCCGGCCTTGTTGCGCTGGACCAGCTCCTTCGACCAGCCGACGTGCTGGTCGGCGGCGGCCTTCGCCACGCGGGCCTCGATCTCCCGATCGAGCGAGTCGAGCAGCACGGGGTTCACGGAGCGCAGGTCCACGGTGAACCACACATCTTGCGGGATCGCGTTGAAGACCTTGCCGCCGCCAACCATCCCGACGTTGTAGACGGCGCCGCCGTGCCCCTCGGGGATGCGCAGCTCGTAGATCGAGGCGATCGCCTCCGCCAGTGCCCGCGCCGGATGCGGCTTCCCCGCCGACGTCAGCGTGTGCGACCCCTCGCCCGTGAAGTGGTAGCGGGTCCAGTAGATGCCGAGCGCGCCGTAGTCGACGCCGTCGAGCCCGCCATCCATCGCCACGAGCATGTCGGGCCGCGGGGTGTGCTCCAGCCACCAGTCCATCCCGCGCAGCCCCAGCTCCTCCTGCACCGTGCCGACGAAGACGAGGTCGCCCTTCGTGCGCACGTGCGCCCGGTCGAGCGCGCGGATGACGGCGAGCAGGTTCGCGACCGACGCGCTGTTGTCGAAGATCCCCGGCGCGCGCAGCACCTTGCCGTCGCGCTTCACGGTCACGTCGGTGTCCAGCGGGTGCACCGTGTCCAGGTGCGCGGCGAAGACGACGGTCGGCCCGCCGCCCACGCCCTTCCGCACCGCGGTCACGTTGCCGATGCTGTCGATGCGCACCTCGAGCCCCGCCTTCTCCAGCTCGGCCTTCACGTACGCGGCGCGCGCCTGCTCGTGCTCCGACTTGGCCGGGATCTCCGTGATCCGGATCCATTCCTGGACGTGCTCCGGGTAGCTCGACTCGAGCCAGCGCAGCGCATCGCGCACCTGCGGCTTCGCGGCCAGCGCGGGGGTGAAGAGCGTCGGATAGCGCTCCTGCGCGGCGAGCGGCGCGCCCGGCGTCGCGCCGAGCGCGAGGGCGATGCAGACCAGGACGACACCACGGACGCGGCGCGGGATGGGCATCGGCGGAACCCGGGTCGAGGGTGGCGGATCAGGGATGGCCTCATCATAGGGGCGCGCCCGATCGCCGGCCAGGCCGGCCCGCTCGCCGCGGCCTAACCCACGGCCGGTTCCGCCGTGCTCGCCCGCTCGCCGGCCGGACCGTGCCGGGACGGCCGGCTTCGCTTAGATTACGCTCTCCGGTCGGACCGCTCGGGTCGGCCGATCTCCCGCGACGTCCCACCCCTGGAGGATCGTGGGCAAGCTCGTCGTGCTGATGATCACGGCGCTGGTCGACATGGTCGGCCTGCTCGCCGTGATCCCACTGCTGCCGTTCTACGCGACCAAGTTCGGGGCCGACGGCTTCCTGGTCGGCCTGCTGATCTCCTCGTTCTCCATCGCGCAGCTCGTCTCCGCGCCGATGTGGGGGCGCATCTCCGACCGCTACGGCCGCCGCCCCGCGCTCCTCGCCGGGCTCAGCGCCTCCGCCATCGCCTACATCGTCTTCGGCTTCGCCAACTCGCTCTGGCTCCTCTTCCTCTCGCGCCTCGTCCAGGGCGCCGGCGGCGGGACCGTCGGCGTCGTCCAGGCCTACGTCGCCGACGCGACGCGCCCCGAGGACCGCGCCAAGGCGCTCGGCTGGCTCTCCGCGGCCACCAATGTCGGCGTCACCATCGGCCCCGTCATCGGCTCCTGGACCCACCACTGGGGCGACGCCGCGCCCGGCCTGTTCGCCGCCGCGCTCTGCGTGCTGAACATCGGCTTCGCGTTCCGCTTCCTCTCCGAGTCGCACACCGAGACCGCCCGGGCGACGGGCGCCAAGGTCACCCGCTCGCGTGAGGCCGTGCTCCGGATCCTCACCCACTCCGGCGAGCCGGCCTCCCGCCTCATCTGGATCTACGCCGTCGCCATGTGCGCCTTCCAGGGCATGACCGCGATCCTCGCGCTCTTCCTCGCCCGGCGCTTCGGCGTCACCGAGAACAACGTCGGCCTCTTCTTCGCCTACGTCGGCGGCATCTCCGTCGTCACGCGCGCCTTCATCCTCGGCTGGCTGGTCGACCGCCTGGGCGAGGCCCGCCTCTCCCGCCTCGGCCTCGTCCTCCTCGCCCTCGGCCTCGCGACCATCCCCCTCTGCCACCGCATCCCCACCCTCGCGCTCGCCGTCGCCCTCGTCCCGCTCGGCACCGCGTTCACCTTCCCCTGCGTCACCGGTCTCCTCTCCCAGGTCATCGCCAAGCACGAGCGGGGACTCTACATGGGCGTCCAGCAGACCTACGGCGGCGCCGCGCGCGTCCTCGGCCCCGTCTGGGCCGGCTTCGCGTGGGACCGCCTCGGCGTCGGCGTCCCCTTCTGGACCGGCGCCGCCCTCGTCGCCAGCACGCTCCTCCTCGGGGTGGGGATGGAGCACTTCACCCGCCCCGCGCCGGAGGCCATCCCGGGCGATTGATGTCGGCCCCGCCG
>JADGGV010000346.1 GCA_019689775.1 Gemmatimonadota bacterium | reverse complement strand
GGCCGGGGGCGGGGGCGGGCGCCGGCCGAGCGCGCCGCCGCCCGGCAGGATCAGAGCGCGTGGGACGGTCGCGCGTACCGGGTGCGCCAGGCGTAGGCGAGGCGGGAGACGGCGCGCATGCGGCCGGCCAGGCGACGGGCGGGCGGCCACTGCGCGAGCCGGGCCCGCACGCCGGGGAGCGGGAGGCGCTCCCGCAGCCACGCCGCGTACGGGCTGCCGACCTCGATCCCGCGCATCCAGCTCAGCCCGTGGAAGGCGCGGTGGTAGTGGAGCACGGCGATCTGGTCGAGCCGATCCAGCCGCGCGCCGTCGGGGAGCACGCTCTGCTTGTGGAGCGGGTAGTTGTACGCGACCCCCAGCCGGCGCACCGCGCTCTGCGGCGTCGTGGCCAGGACGGTGGCCGCGAAGCACGCCTGCTCGAGGAACCACCGCTCCTGCGGCGTGCGCAGAAACCCGCCGTCGTGCCGGTGCGCGGCCAGCCGCTCCACGTTGTCGCGCCAGCGCCGGAAGAGACCGGCGCCTGGCCGCACCGCCACCAGCCCGCTGTTGAAGTAGGCGCGGATCTCCTGCCGGTCGACCGTCGTCGTCACGGTCCAGACGGCCTCGGGCGCCACCCCGCACGTGTCGTACAGCCTCTGCCAGAACGCCCCGGCCGGCCCGGTGAGCGGCGCTCCCACGAGCATCTCGTCCACCGGCCGTACGGCGACGGTCTCACCGGGCCGCAGCACGAGTTCGTCGGGCGAGCGGAGCACGAGGGTGTCGGAGTCGAGGAGCGCGAGGGTGTCGACGGCGCCCTCGAGCAGCTCCTCCACGAGCGCCGCGGCGTACGGCTTGTTCGCGAGCGGATAGTCGCGCCAGGTCGTGTTGAGCTCCGCCCGCAGGAACACCGCGCCCAACGCGGCCAGCCGGGTCGAGGTGCGGGCGGAGAGCCGGCCGCCGGCGCGCGGTTGCACGACCCAGACCGGCGCCTCGCCGTACGGGCCGCCGAACGCGCGGATGCTCTCGACCAGCAAGAGCGCCTTGCGCTCCAGGTCACCGGCCTCCGCGATGAGCATGTACGCCAGCGGCGCTCCCATGGCTGCACCCGACTCCCCCGCTATGCGGTCTCAGGTCTTCTGCTCGGACACACTCACGGCCGTGCCCCGGCCGGCGGCCACCGGCGCGCCCTCGTAGCCCGGGAAGTTGTAGTAGCCGTACCATGCGCGGGCGTAGGAGGTGCTTGCCGGGATATCCGTGAGCGCCATGCCCACGATCCGGGCACGGATGCGACCGAGCTGCTCGACCGCCTGGCGCACGGCGGTCCGGTGGGTGTAATCGGCCCGGACCACGAACATGATGCCGTCCGCGCCGGCGCAGACCAGGCTCGCATCGGTGACGGCGAGCACGGGCGTCGTGTCGACGACCACGACGTCGTAGCGCGCGCGGAGCTGCTGGAGGAGCGCGGAGAACTCCTCGGAGCTCAGGAGCGCCGGCGGGTTCGGTCGGGCGCTACCGGCGGGGAGGAGGTCGAGCCCCAGCATCTCGTGGCGGGCGAGGGCGGCGTCGAGCGAGATCTCCCGAACCAGGACATCGGAGAGCCCCGGCGTGCGCTGGCGGCCGAACGCCTTGTGGAGCGTCGGCCGGCGCAGGTCGGCGTCCACGAGGAGGACGCGGATCCGATCCCGCGCGAGCGCGACCGCGAGGTTGGCCGCGATCGTGCTCTTCCCCTCGCCCGGGGATGCACTGGTGATGACGAGGAGGCGGGGGAACGCCTCGGTGCCCAGCCGGAGGTTCGTGGCGAGCATGTGGAACGGCTCGCCGCTGCCGCGGGGCCCCACGGCGAGGGGGCGGGCGGCACCAGGGAGTCGAGGGATCAGTCCGAGGACGTGGAGCCGGGAGGCGCGCTCCGCATCCTCCCGCGATTCGACTCGATCCTTGAAGTAGCGCTCCAGGCCGATCGCGCCGATGGCCAGGAGGAGCGTGGCCAGGGCCGCAATGGCCGCATCCAACGCCGGGTGAATGGGATCGGGACGAACGGGGACGGTCGCGGGGTCGATCACCTCGACGTCGCCCTGCTCGACGTTCTCCGCGATCTGCGCCTCGTAGTACTTGCCCAGCAGGAGGTCGAACGTCCGCTGCACGGCGCTGACGCCGTCCTGGAGGCGTGTCAGCTCCGTCGAGCGGCGTGGGAGGTCGCGGACCTCGTTCGTGAGCCCGGCGACCTGTCGCTCCCCCTCGGCGAGCCGCTGCTGCACGAGGAAGAGCGCCTGGTCGACGAGGGTAGCCATCTGCGACCGCACGCTCTTCAGGAGCGAGTCGGTCACCTCCACGTCCGGCCCGTTCGACGTATAGCCGAAGCGCGAGGCCGTGAGGCGGCTACGCTGGATCTCCAGCTCGCGCATCCGGTTGTACAGCTCTGCGCCACCCGGCAGCACATCGTTGCCGAGCACGACGAGGCGCTCCAGCGCCGGCGCGTTCCCGCGCTCCGACCGCAACGCCGCGCGGAGGCCGCTCAGGAGCCCTTGCTTGAAGCGCAGGTCCTGCACCAACGCCGTGGCCTGGTTGAGCATGGTCACGGCGGTCTGCCCCTGCGCGGCCGGGTTCAGCAGTTGCTCCTGCTGCTGGTACTCCATCAGGCGGTGCTGCATGAGCCGGAGCGAGTCCGCGACGACGGCGAGCTGCTGCGCGAGGAACTGCCGGGAACGGTTCGCGGCCAGCCGCGCCGAGCGAGCGCGGAATCGGCTGTACGACTTCGCGATGGCATTGACCACCGCCGCGGCGCGCTCCGGGTCGGCATCCGTGATCGTGATGCGGACCAACTCGGGCCCCTTGCCGGGCTCGACCAGGATCGAGTTCCGCAGGGCTTCGAGCGCGCGTTGACGGCTGGTGACGAAGAGCTGCACGGGCTCGTCCGGCAGCGCGGCGTGGCGGACCCACAGCCGTAGGCCGCCATAGACGAGGGGCTCGCCGGGGCCGGCCTCGGCCAGGACCGTCCTGGCGTCGGGATCGAGCAGCACGGTCTGCTTTCCGCGCGCCGCCAGGGCGTAGGCGGCCGGCTTGACGGCGGAGTCGACGGACACGGCCTGGATGAGCCGGGTCCGCAGGCGCGCATGGCTCAGGAGCGTGAGCTGGCCGCCGAGGGAATCGACGACGACGCCGATGACGGCGCTACTGCGGATGAGCTCCAACTGCGTCCCGAAATCCCACTCCGTCGACTTGCCGATGGCCTCCTTGTCCTGCCCCATGGGGGAGAACGCGGTCCTCTGGACGAGCACCGAGGCGGTGAAGGTGCGAGGCCGCGACGATGCGGTGTACCAGGCGGCGCCTCCCGCCAGCGCCGCGAGCGCCACGAGGAGATGCCACCGGCGTCGGAGCAGGTGGGCGAACTTCACGAGCTCGGCACGGGCAACGGAGCCACTATCCGGTAACGCGCTCGCGGCGGCGGGTTCCAGGGCGGTGTTTTCGGAGGACATGGCGTGATCCTATGCGTTGCACGTTGGTCGGACGCCGGCCGGATCCGGCTGGGGCGCCGCGCCTCGCGACTCGCCATTCGCGCGGGTGTGCGGTCGAGCGGGGTATCCTCCTCTCTGGAGCAGATCGTCGTAGAGGCTGCCCACCTGGTCGGCGACGACGTCGAGGTCGAAGCGCCGGCACGCATCGCCACGCGCGGCGTCGCCGAGGCGGCGGCGGAGCCGGGGATCGGCCACGAGCCGCGCCACCGCCTCGGCCAGGGCGACCGGGTCCTTCAGGGGAACGAGCAGACCGGTGCGGTCGTGCTCGACGGCGGCGCTGCACCCCGGCGAGCGGGTGGTCACGATGGGCAGCGCCATGGCGGCGGCCTCGAGCAGGGAGCGCGGGATGCCTTCCCGGTAGTAGGAGGGCAAGACGAAGATGTCGCTGGCCCGGAGGATCGCGGGGATGTCGCTCCGCGGACCGATCCAGAGGACGGAGCGGCGAACCCGGTCCAGTTCGTCGTCGGAGAGCCGATCCAGGCTGTCGCGGTCCAACGGGCCGGCCAGCACGAACACGGTGGCCGGCTGCTCACGCCGGACCGCGTCCGCGGCCGCGGCGAAGTCGAGCACGCCCTTGGAGCGCATGACCCGCGACACCATGGTGACGACGACGGCGCTCCCGCCTGCGCCCCACTCGCGCCGCAGGCGCCGCCGGGTCGCCGCGGAGACGGCCCCCGGGGCCAGCACATCCGTGCGCACCCCTGAACCGGGGATGATCGAGGCCCGCCGCTCCGGGACGATCCCCGCGGCCACGAACTGCCGCAGGTCGTCGCCGTTCTGGAACACCGTGGCGTCGGAGGCCGCGGACGACCACCGCTGGAGCCGCTCGTAGATGCGGCGCACGATCCCGGCGCGCGCAGTCGTGTAGAGCGACCCGAGCCCCGGCAGGGTGCCCACCACGATCGGGGCGCCGGCCAGCCGTGCCGCGAGCCGCCCCCACACCGATGGCTTGGTATCGAAGGTGTGGACGATCTCCGGGCGCAGTTGCCGGACGAGCCGGGCCAGACGCCAGAACGAGCGCAGGTCGCCGAGTGGACTGAGCCCGCGACGGAGCGGGTAGACGTGGTACGGCATCCCCGCACGGCGAAACGCGGGCTCCAGCTCCGGCGCGGACCCCGCCGCCGCGAAGGAGAAGCGGTCGGCCAGCGCGCGCATCAGGTCGATGCGCTGGTCGACGTCGCAGCCGCCGACGACGAGCACGCGTGGTTTCGCGGCAGCCAGGGGGCGGGAACGGCCTTGCGGGGCAGGCG
>JADGGV010000345.1 GCA_019689775.1 Gemmatimonadota bacterium | reverse complement strand
GGCGGTCGCCTGGCCGGGCGACCGCCCGCGCGCGTTCGGCCGGGTCGCCCCACCACCCGGACAGCGTCGGGACCGGGCCAGCGCGGCGCCGCGCCATCAGGCTGGCGCCGCGGTGCCGCCGCCGGTATGCTCCCCGCGCGCCGCGCCTCGCGCGCCCACAGGTCTTCCACGGGTCGGATCACGGATGTCGCCGCGTCGCACCTTTCGCCCGGTCCTCGCCGGGGTCGCCACCATCGTGTTCCTTGCCGGCGCCGCACGGCTCTCGGCACAGGGCGGGACGCCCGCGCCGCGGCGGTGGTTCCCGCGCGTGCCGCTCTTTCCCACCGCGACCGCGGACCCGATGGAGCCGCGCTTCGCCGGTGCGCTGATCCACACGGACATCCTGGGCCAACGGCCGCGCGAGCGGGATCCGTTCCTGCTCGACGCGACGGCCCGGTCCGGGGGCGAGGTGCAGGCGGTGGTGAGCCTGGGCGGCACGTACCCGATCCTCCAATGGCCGGTCGGTGCGGGGTGGATGGGGATCGGCGGGCAGGTCGGCTCGGTCACGCGCTTCCGGATCGAGCGGAAGAGCCGCGACGAGTTCTCCTCGGACTGGATGGTCGCGCTGCCGCTCGAGGCGGCGAGCGGGCCGTGGGCCGCGCGGTTCCGCATCATCCACCGCAGCTCGCACCTCGGCGACGAGTTCCTCCAGAACAACCAGGCGCGGCGGATCGAGCTGGGTGGGGACGGCGTGGACCTGTACGTGGCGCGCCGGGTGGGGGGGCTGAGCGGCTACGCGGGCGCCGAATGGATCTTCTACAGCGAGACCGACAGGTCCCTCGTCGACGGCGGCCGGATGGACAACTCGATGGCGCAGGCGGGGCTGACCGGCGAATGGCCGCTGGACCCGTCGAACCCGCGCTGGAACGTCGTGGCGGCGGTGGACTGGCAGAGCTGGCGGCGCACGAAGTGGCAGTCGACGGTCTCGGGCCTGGCCGGGGTGCGGTTCCGGGCCGGGCCGCGCTATGCGATGCTGACGCTGGTGGCGACGCGCGGGCCATCGGCGGTGGGCGAGTTTTTCCGGACGCCGGAGACGCTCTGGGGGCTGGAGCTGACCGTGAACCCGTGACCTGGCGAGGGGCGGCGGGCGGGGCGGCTGGCCCGAGTCTTTCTGCGGAGCGGGGGAGGACTGGATATCGCGTGCTCCCCTCCGACCGGAGGTCGCCATGGCCGCGCCACTCTCCCAGCCGGGCCGCCGGACCTCGCTCGGCGCCGATCTCGTCGGCCTGATCGTCCACCCGAGGGCGTCGTTCGCCCGCCTCCTGGACCGGGGCAAGAGCATCGAAGGGATGGTGTTCGCCGCGATCTCCGGCATCTACGTCGCGTTCAGCGCGGCGCAGCGGCTCCACGTCGGCGACCGGTTCGGCTTCACCGCGACGGCGATCGGCGTGCTCGTCGTCGGCTTCGCGATGGGGTTGACGGCGTACATCGTGGCGGGCGGCCTGCTGACGCTGAGCGCGGAGGCGCTGCGCGGGCACCCGCAGACGGACCGCATGTACGCGGTGTTCGGCTACGCGACGTGGCCGTTCACGCCGCTGCTCGTGGTGCTCGTCCCGGTGCTGTACGCGGCGTACGGCACGGCGCTGTTCTCGGCGGCGCGACCGTCGGCCGGGCCGCTCGGCATCGTCGTGGACGTGCTCGAGATCGCCGCGATCCTGCTCTGGCTCTACATGATGGTGATGGGGATCGCGACGGCCGCGGAGCTCACGCGCGGGACGGCGGCGAAGGCGCTGGCGCTGACGGCGCTGGAGGCCGTGGTGCTCGGCATCCTGCTCGTGGTGATCGTCTACGTGTCGTTCCTGATCTGATCCGCGTCGCCCCGATCGGGGTCAGCACGCCTTGCGCGCGGAGACGATGCGCACGGGCGGGAACATGTCGAAGTGGAGCCGGGATCGGCGGACGCAGGCGAGGCCGCAGCTTCGCAGCGTGCGGACGTACGCGGCGGAGTGGCGCGAGTCGAGGATCATCAGCCGGCCGCCGGGTCGGAGCACGCGGGCGGCCTCGCGGACGGCGCGCTCGCGTCCCTCGGCCGAGGGGATGTTCTGGATGGCGAGGCTGGTGACGACGTCGAAGGCCGCATCGGGAAAGTCGAGGTGGCAGGCGTCGCCGGTGCGGAGCTCGACGCGGTCGCGCACGCCCTCGGCGTCGGCGTTCGCGAGCGTCGCCTCGATGGCATTGCCGGACGGATCGCGGGCCTGCCAGAGGTCCACGCCGATCGCGCGGCCGGAGCGCAGGCGACGCGCGGCGCCGAGGAGGAGGAGGCCGCGCCCGCAGCCGATGTCGAGGACGCGCTCGTCGCCGCGCCAGGGGACGAGGTCGAGGAGCCGCTCGCGCGCGCGCAGCTTGCCGCGGCGGCTGCTCCAGGTCATGAGCGCGGCTTCGCCGACCATGAGCGCGCCGGCGACGACGACGATGCGGACGGGACGGAAGATGGCGGCCACCAGGAGGCAGAGGATGCCGGCGATGGCGAGGGCGCGCACTACGCCGGGGGCATCCAGGCCGTAATCGGCGCGCGCGGGTCGTGCGGCGAGGGCGGGAGCGTGATCCACGGGAACCTCCTCGTCCGGCGTCAACCGATGCGGTGGAAGATGCGCAACGTTAAGGCCGGGCGGTCGCCCCGTCCAGAGGCGACCGCCCGGCCGTCGGCGCCGCCGCCGCGGGGGCCGGCCCGGGGGGGGGCGGCGCCCGGCGGGGAGGCCGGCCCCCCCGGGGCGCGGCGGGGGGCGCCCCCCGCCCCCCCCCCCCCCCCCGGCCATCGGCGACGCGGCCGCGTGTACCGGCCCGGTGGGCTCAGTCGCCGGGCGGGAAGGGCCGCGGGCGCGGCCTCGGCGCGGGCCGCGGCCAGGGGCTGACGAAGTTGCCGCCGAGCGCGCGGGCGGCGGTGCGGCGGACCTCGGGGTCCTGGTCCTTGAGGGCCTCGATCATCGCGTCGCGCGCGACCGAATCCCGCATCTGGCCGAGCGCCCAGAGTGCGGCGCGGCGGACGGAGCGGTCGGCGTCCTCGAGCGCGCCACGGAGCCCGGGCGCGACGCCGGTGTCGCCGATCCGGCCGAGCGCCCAGGCGGCGGTGGCGCGGACCTCGGCGGCGTCGTCGCGGAGCGCGGCGCCGAGCGGCGCGAGCGAGCCGGTGTCGCGGGCGAAGCCGAGGCCGAGCGCGGCGGCGGCGCGGGTGGCCGCGGCGGCGGCACCGAGTGCGCTGCGGAGCGCGCGCACGGCGGCGGGGTCGCGCGACCGACCGGCGAGCGTGGCGCCGATGCGCCGCACGCAGGCGTCGGCGTCGCCGACGGCGCCGGCGAGGAGTGTGGCGGCCTCGGCGCTCGGGCGCTCGCCGCCGGTCCAGCGGAGGGTGGCGCGCACGACCTCGTCGCCGGGGATGGGGGCCGCGCTCCAGCCGCCGCCCCACCCCTCGAGGGAGCGGGCGGCCATGGCGCAGAGGAGCGGCGAGGCGCCGCGCGCGGCGGCGAGGACCGCGCGGGCGTGGACGGTGTCGGCGGGCGAGGCGGCGCCGACGTCGCCGTGGCCGAGCGTCTCGGCGCGGTCGAGGTGGGTCCGGCCGTGGGGCGCCGCGACGAGCGCGGCCGTGGAGAGGGCCCCCGCGCCGAGGAGGACGGCGGCGCGGGCCGAGATCCAGGGCGTCATGGCGTCGCCTCGGTCAGAACGTGTTTGCGATGGCGCGAGCGGCGATCTTGCGGATCTCGGGGTCGCTCGACGTAAGGGCCTTCATGAGCGGCTCGCGGGCGGCCGGGCCGCCGATCTGGCCCAGCGCCCAGAGGGCGGCGCGGCGGACCCCTGGATCCGCGTCGTCCGTGGCGTTGCCGAGCGCCGGGGCGGCGGTCCCGTCCTGGATCTGGCCGAGCGCCCAGGCGGCCATGCGGCGCACGCCGGGGTCGCTGTCGCGGAGCGCGGCGACGAGGGCGGCGGGGGCGCGCTCGGGGCCGATCTCGCCGATGCCCCAGGCTGCCTTGCGGCGCACGTCCGGGCTCGCGTCCCGGAGCGCCGCGGCGAGCGGCGCGGCGCCGGCCGGCTGGCCGATCTCGGCGATCGCCCAGGCCGCCATCGAGCGAACGGCGACGTCCGCGTCGCGGAGCGCCTCGCCGAGCGGCGCGATCCCGTCCGGGTGCCCGATCTCGCCGAGCGCCCACGCGGCCATCCTGCGGGTCGCGGCATCCCGGTCGGTGCGCACGGCGGCGGCCAGGTGGGGGACGGCGGCGGCCTCGCCGGTCTGGCCGAGCGCCCAGGCGGCCGTGCGGCGCACCTCGGCGTTCGCATCGCCGCGGAGCACGGCGCCGAGCGCGGCCACGGCCTGAGGGTCGCCCATCTCGCCGAGGGCGTGCACGGCCTGGATGCGCACGTCCGGCTCGGAGTCGCGCGTGGCCTCGATCAGTGCCTGCACGACGCGCGGGTCCGACGGCTTCTCCCGCCGCGGCGCCGTCCACACCTTCGGCGCCGGCACCCGGGGCGCCTTGGCGCGACTGCTCCAGCCGCCGAACGCCATCGGCATCGGCGCCGGCGTCGGGGTGGGCGTGGGCGTCGGCAGGCCGCCGGCGAACGCTCCCTTCACACCCTCGAGCGCCGCCCGCGTGATGTCGCCGATGTCCACCGAGGCGAGCGCATCCTCGACGGTGCCCGCGATGAGGTCGGCGTCCACGGAAACCGGCGGGACCGGCGCGATCGCCGGCGATGGGGGGTCGGCCGTGGGCGGGGCG
>JADGGV010000344.1 GCA_019689775.1 Gemmatimonadota bacterium | reverse complement strand
TGCCGGGGATGGCCGCGCAGAACGCGCCGCCGCTCGCGCTCCCGGGCGAGCACTTCCTGGCCGCGCTCGCGTTCTTCGTCGCCGGCTCGCTCGGCCTCGTCGTCGTCGCGCCGGACCTGGCCGCCGGGCTCTTCCCGCTGCCGCGCGTCGCCGCGGCTACGCACTGCTTCACGCTCGGCTGGCTCACGACCTCGATCCTGGGCGCGCTCTACCAGTTCCTCCCCGTGGCGCTCGGCGTGCCGATCCGCTCGCGCCGCCTCGCGCATGCGACGTTCGCGCTGTTCGTCCCCGGGCTCGCGCTCTTCGTCGCCGGGCTCGCCGCCGGCCGCCCCGCCATCCTCGTCGCCGGCGCCGCGCTCTTCGGCACCGCGCTGCTCCTCTTCGCCGGCAACCTCGCCGCCACGCTCCGCCGCGCGACCGAGCGCGGGCTGACCTGGTGGGCGCTCGTGGGCGCCTGCGGCTTCCTCGTGCTGACCGTGCTCCTCGGCGTCGCGCTCGCCGGCAACCTGCGCTGGGGCTACCTCGGCGCGTACCGCTTCCTCGCGCTCGCCGTGCACATCCACGTCGCGGTCTTCGGCTGGGTCATGCTCGTCGTCATCGGCGTCGCGAACCGGCTGCTGCCGATGTTCCTGCTCAGCCACGGCGTCGGCGAGCGACGCGGGCGCATCGCGGCCGCCCTCGTCGCCACGGGCGTGCTCCTCCTCTTCGCGCTGCACCACGCCATCCCGGCGCCCTGGCTGTGGCTCGCGCCCGGCGCGCTGATCCTGGCGGGGACCGGGGCGTTCCTGCTCCAGGCGCGGGAGTTCTACCGGCACCGCCGCAAACCGAAGATCGACGCGGGGATGCGCTCGGCCGCCATCGCGCTCGGGTTCCTCGTCGTCGCGCTCGCGCTCGCGCCCGTCGCGCTCGTCGGCGGCGCCACTGCGCCCCGCCTCGCCGTGGCGTACGTCGCCGCGCTCGTGCTCGGCGCGCTCTCGCTCTTCGTGGCCGCGCTCTACTACAAGATCGTGCCATTCCTCATCTGGTTTCACCGCTTCGGCCCGCTCGCCGGGAAGCGGCCGCTGCCGACGGTAGCCCAGCTCTTCGACGCGCGCCTCGCCACGCTCGCGACCGCGCTCATCGCGCTCGGCGCCGCCGGCCTCGTCGCCGCGGTGCTGGCCGGGAGCGCCGGCGCCGCGCGCGTGGCGGCGGCCGGCTTCGCCGCGGGCGCGCTCGCCGAGGCCGCCCAGATCGTCGTCATCTTCCGCAGGAGGCCCGCATGACCGACAGCACCCCGTTCGACCGGGTGGCCGCCTCGCTCGACCCGCCGCCGACGGAGCCGCCGGCCGCCTCGCCCGACACGCCGCGGTCCGGGCCGCCGGCCGCCGTCGACGAGGCGCTCGTCTGGGAGGCGCTCTCCACCGTGATCGACCCCGAGATCGGCCTCGACATCGTCACGCTCGGCCTCGTCTACGACCTCGCCATCGACGGCGGCAACGTGCGCGTCACGTACTCGCTCACGACGCGTGGCTGCCCGATGGAGGAGCACATCACGACCGGGATCATCGGCGCCGTCTACGCCGTGCCCGGCGTCGAGCACGTCGAGCCGGTCCTCGTCTTCGAGCCGGCGTGGCACCCCGGCATGATCCGGGAGGGCGCATGGTGATCCGCCCCAGCGACCGCGTCGCCGCGCTCCTCGAGCGCGACGAGCGCCTCGTCGACGTCCTCGCCGCCGCCTCGCCGACGTTCGAGCGCCTGCGCAACCGCGCCATGCGCAAGGTCATGGCCCGGCTCGTCACGGTGGAGCAGGCGGCGAGGATCGCCGGCCTCGAGCCGGCCGAGCTGGTCGCGCGCCTCCAGGCCGCGCTCGACGCCGGCGCGGCGGCGGCCGGGAGCGCCGCGCCCGAGCCCGGGAGCGCCGCGCCCGAGCCCGGGAACGCCGCCCCGACGGCCGCGTCCAGCGGCGCCGCCGCGGCCGTCGGATCCGGGAGCGCCGCCGCGCCCGCCGACCACCAACACGTCCAGCGGACAGAGCACACGGTCCGAACGGAAAATGAACCGGCCGCCGCGCCCGCCGGCGCTCCGCAGCCGGACCCGGGGACGCCGCCGGCCGCCGCTGGCGACCCCCCCGCGCACCTCGCCGCGCTCCCACCCGACCTCATCGTCGACCTCGACGTCCGGCCGGAGCTGCGCCGGGGCGAGGAGCCGTTCTCGAAGATCATGGCGGCGCGGCGCGCGCTCCCGGAGGGCGCCGTGCTGCGCCTGCGCGCCACGTTCGAGCCCGTGCCGCTCTACGCCGTCCTCGGCAAGCAGGGGCTCGCGCACTGGACCGAGCGCCTCGCGGACGACGACTGGCGCGTCTGGTTCTACCCGGAGCGGCCCGGCGCGCCCGCGCCGCGGCCCGCAGCCGATCCCACGAACGCGCCCGGCAGCGCGCCCGCGTCCGCGTCGGCGTCCCCAAGCGGCGGCGCGCCCGCATCCGCCGGCGCAGCCGCCGCCGCGCCGGACGCCGACGACAACATCGTCGTCCTGGACGTCCGCGGCCTGGAGCCGCCCGAGCCGATGCAGCGCACGCTCGAGGCGCTCGAGGCGCTGCCGCCCGGGAAGACGCTCGTGCAGATCAACGTCCGCGAACCGCGGTTCCTGCTGCCGCTCCTGGCGGAGCGGGGGTGGACCTACGAGGTCCGCCGGCAGGGGGACGAGCTGGTGCGCACCTTCATCCGCCGCCGTGCGGAGCCCTGACGGGCGACGTCGCCCGTTCAACCATCGATCCCGGAGGAAGCCGTCATGTCCGAGTCCACGTACGCCGAGCTGGATGTCCGTATCATCCCGCCGCGCGAGAAGCACCCGACGATCTTCGCCACGTTCGCCGCGCTCGAGCCGGGGCAGGCGTTCGTGCTGGTCAACGACCACGACCCGCGGCCGCTGCGCTACCAGTTCGAGTACGAGCACGCCGGCAAGTTCGGGTGGGAGTACCTCCAGCAGGGGCCGACCGTCTGGAAGGTCCTGATCTCGAAGGTGGCGTCGTGAAGCTTGCGCTGAGCAGCGCGGCCGCTCCCGACCTCGCGCTCGCCGACCTCGTCGGGGCGTGTGAGCGCCGGGGGCTCGGCGCGCTCGAGCTCGTCGCGACGCACGCCCACGGGCTGCACCCCACGCTCCCGGCCGCCGAGGCGCTCCGCCTGGCGGCCGCCGCCCGCGAGCGCGGCGTCGACCTCGTCGCCTACCGCGCCGCGGGCGGGCGCCGGGCCCCCCGCGCCGGCGCGGCGCGCGTCGCCGCCGCCCGCGACATCGTCGTCGTCGTGCCGCTCGGCGCGCTCGCCCCGGCCACGGCCCTCATCGCCGCCGGCCACTACGCCGATGCCGGCGCCACGCTCCTCCTGGCCGTGGATGGCCGGCCGGAGACGGTCGAGCCCGCGCTGCGCCTGGTCCGCGCCGCGCCGGCCGGCGCGCTCGGCATCGCCTGGGACGCGGCGCCCGGGCCGGCGCTCGTCCAGGCGCGCGAGACGCTCGAGCGCATCGGACCGGCGCTCCGCCACATCCGGCTGCTCGGCGGCGGGCCGGAGGCCGCCGGGAACGAAGGCGCCGGGATCGGTCCGCTCATGGGCGCGCTCACGCTCGCGCGCTACACCGGCGCCGTCGCGATCGCGCCGTCGACGCCGCGCTACCGCATCGCCTGGAGCCTCTGGCTCGGCCGCCGCGGCTGGGGGTGCGGCAGCGCCGGCGAATCCTCGCTCACCCCGCTCTCCACCCTCGAGACCCACGGAGCCGAAGCATGACCGCCCCGCAGCAGACGATGCCGCTCGACGTGCGCCCCGTCCCGCCCAAGGATCGCTACGACACGATCATGGGCGCGTTTCAGGCGCTCCCCGCCGGCGCCGTGCTCGACCTCACCGTCGACCACGACCCGACGTGCATGTACTACACGCTCAAGGCGACGCGCGGCGACGACGCGTTCGAGTTCGCCTACCTCGAGAACGGGCCGGAGGTGTGGCGGGTGCAGGTGAAGAAGACCGCGTAGGCCGGAGCGGCGGGTGCGGGGGCGGCCGGCGAGCCGCCCCTCACCGCGCCGCCACCTGGTTCAGCATCCGCAGCACCGCCGCCAGGTCCGCGCCGTAGCGCCGGGCCGCCTGCTCGATCGAGAGCCGCGCGCTACAGCACATCAGCACGCGGTGGACGTCGAAGACCTCCATCGCCCTCGGGTAGCGAAGGATCGTCTCCTTGACGTTCATGTCGGGCGTGATCTTCATGTCCAGCGCCTCCTTCAGTGGCATGCCCCGTCCTCCGCGCCGCGGCCGCGCTCCCAGGCGGCGCAGCCGCCGGGGTCGACGAGCGTGAGCAGGAAGCGCGCGCCGTCGGCGGATTCGGCATCGTGCACCACGCCGGCAGCCAGCGAGAGGACGTCGCCCGCGCGCAGCCGCCGACGCTCACCATCCACGCGGAAGTCGAGCTCGCCGGAGACCACGTGGATCGCGATCGGCCCGACCGCCCGGTGCGGCGCCAGCTCCCCGCGCGGCCCCAGCCCCACGAGCGTGACGCGCAGCGGCCCCTCCCGCACCAGCGTCCGCGCGCTCACACCCATCGTCGCCAGCACGTCGTCGTCGACCATCCCGTCGATCTCCCAGCCCACGCGGCACGGCTTCGGGTGTGACAGGCGACGGCGCAGCCGCCGGAACATGGCGTCCTCCTCGATCGGTCGTGGAGCGTGGACCGCCCGTCGCGGGGGGCCCCCCCCCCCCCCCCCCCCCCCCCCCCCCCCCCCCCGCCCCGCGCCCCCCGGGGGGCCCCCCCAAAAAGGGCCCC
>JADGGV010000343.1 GCA_019689775.1 Gemmatimonadota bacterium | reverse complement strand
CTCGAGGCCGGCTTCGACGCGACCGGGCTGGACGAGCGGGTCGGGCTGGAGTTCACGTGGTACGCGAAGAAGACGAAGGACGCGATCGTGCAGGTGCCGGTCACGCCGTCGCTCGGCTTTCCGGGGTTCCAGTTCCGCAACATCGGTGAGGTCGCGAACCGGGGGCTCGAGCTGGGCGTTCGGGCGGACGTGCTGCGTCGCCGGAACGTCCAGGCGACGCTCGGCTTCAAGTACTCCCACAACACGAACGAGGTGGTCGACCTGGGCGGGCCGGCGTCGCTCGTGCTGAGCGCGCCGTACGGCCAGTACAACGTCACGGGCTTCCCGCTGGGCAGCATCTTCATGACCCGGGTCGTCTCGGCGGAGATCGACCGGAGCGGCGCGACGCCGCGCGCGGTCAACATGATGTGCGAGGGGGGCGAGCGGGTCCCCGGGACGAACTTCTCGAGGGGCGGCGGCCCACCGGTTCCGTGCTCGGAGGCGCCGCAGGTCTACTGGGGCTCGGCGCAGCCGACGTGGGAGGGCTCGGCGAACGCCACGCTCACACTGTTCCGCAACCTCCGGCTCTACGCGCAGGCGGACTACGTCGGCGGGAACACGCTGCTCAGCGGCGACATCCGCGCCTCGCTCATGTCGTTCCGCAACCAGCGCGCGATCCTCGAGGCCAACGATCCGATCCTGCTGGCCTACGACATCCTCGACATCCGGCGGCAGCCGGGCACGATCGACGCCGGCTTCGCGAAGCTGCGCGAGCTGTCCGCCACCTACACGCTCCCGCAGGCGCTGACGCAGCGCTTCGGCGTGTCGCGCGCCTCGGTGACGCTGTCGGGGCAGAACCTGTGGACGATCTGGCGGGCGCAGTGGAGCGACTTCGGGGTGCGCCACGTGGACACGGAGGTCCGCGACAACGGCAGCACGACCACTCCCGCCTACTACCAGGAAGGCTGGCCGCAGCTCCGGCGGCTCCTCACGACGTTCCGGGTGACGTTCTGATGCGGACTCCAACCCGGTGCGGCCGCCCGTGCGCGGCCCGCCGAGGAGAGGGATCGACCATGAGAGACCGTTGCCGCCGGGCCTTCGCCCGTGGGGCCATGCTGGCGCTGGCGTGCTCCGTCCTGGCGGGGTGCGACCTGGGGACCCTGCTGGACGTGCGTCTGCCGGGGAACGTGCCGGACGAGGCGCTGAACGACCCGTCGCTCGCGGGCGTGCTCACGCAGAGCGTGATCGCCGACTTCGAGTGCGCGTGGGCGAGCTACGTCGCCGGGACGGCGCTGCTGTCGGACCAGTTCATCCAGGCATCGGGCAACCTCAACCAGCGGAACTGGGGCACGCGTCGCGTCGACTCCTCGGACGCGTCGTACTCGACGAGCGGCTGCCAGTCGCCGTACGGCATCTACGGCCCGCTGCACATCGCGCGCTTCCAGGCGGAGGACATCTTCCGCCGCATCAGCGGCTTCCCGGACGCCGAGGTGCCGGACAAGACGAAGGACCTGGCGACGGTGCGCATCTACGGTGGCTGGGCGCTGCTCGCGCTCGCCGAAGGCTTCTGCGAGATGGCCATCGACCAGGGCCCGCTGATGAGCCGGACGGACGTGATGAAGCTGGCCGAGACCCGGTTCACGGAGGGGCTGGCGCTCGCGAAGCAGGCGAACGTCGCCGACCTCGAGAGCATGGCGCTCGCCGGCCGCGCGCGCATCCGGCTGGACCTGGAGGACTTCGCGGGCGCGATCGCGGACGCGTCGGGCGTGCCGCCGGGCTACGTGAAGTACGCCACGCGCGACGAGACGTCGTCCCGCCGCTACAACCAGATCTGCGCGAACCTGACCTGCCCCGCGTACGGCCGGAACGCGTCGATCGCGCCGAACTACCGCGACGTGCGCTGGGAGGGTGTGCCGGATCCCCGCGTGCGGGTCACCACGACGAACAAGGTTGCGGCCGACAACGCCACGGTGCACTGGTACCCGGCGGACAAGGCGACGTCGCGGGCGGAGCCGGTCCGGATCACGTCGTACCAGGAGGCGCAGCTCATCCTCGCGGAGGCGTCGGCGCGGACCGGCGATCTCGCGACGGCGCGTCGCATCATCAACGAGCTGCACGCGGCCGTCGGGATCCCGGGCTACGATCCGGGCGCGACCGCCACGCAGAGCGAGGTGGTCCGCCAGGTCATCGAGGAGCGGCGTCGCGAGCTGTTCCTCGAGGGCGGCAACCGCTTCAACGACCACTTCCGCTTCCACGGCACCGAGTGGGCCGTGCCGTACAAGGGCGAGCCGGGGTCGATCGATCCGAACGGCGTCGACCACACCGGCGTGCCGTACGGCAACACCACCTGCCTCGCGCTCCCGGACGTGGAGCGCGTCGGCAACCCGAACCTGAATGGCTGACGGTCCGGGCGCGCGGAGCGCCCGGTGGTTTTCCCTTCGCCTGGACGGAGCGACATGATCGAGACGATGGAGTCGCGCGCGGCGGCGCGGCTGCCGGCCCGGAGGTGCGTGGCCGCGCGGGCGCCGCTCGGATGGATCCGGTCCGTAGTGGTCGCGGTGGCGCTGGTCACGCTGGAGGCGACGGCGCTGGTCACGCTGCCGGCGGCGCCGCTGGCGGCGCAGGGTGCGACGCGGACGAAGGCGGCGCCGCCCGCAGCGGGCGTCACGCTCACGAAGGGCACGCCGCAGGAGGTCGGGATGTCGCCGGCCGTCCTGGACGCCGGCGTCGGCCTCTACCGCGAGGCGGTGGCGCGGGGCGACCTGGTCGGCGCCGTGCTGCTGGTGGCGCGCCACGGCAAGGTCGTGCTGCACGAGGCGGTCGGCCTGCGCAACCGCGAGGCCAACCTGCCGATGGAGAAGAACACGATGTTCCGGATGGCGTCGAACACCAAGCCGGTGATCGCGACGGCGGTGTCGATGCTGGTGGAGCGCGGCAAGCTGGCCTACGACGACCCGGTGCGGAAGTACATCCCCTCGTTCGACAACTACAGGTCCGGCTTCATCCAGGTCGGCCACCTGCTCAGCCACACGAGCGGCTTCCGCATCAACACGCTGTTCCTCCAGCCGTACCTGGAGAAGTCGGCGGAGCATCCGGACGCGCCGACGCTCCAGCTCGAGGTGGCGCGCTTCGGCGAGGTCGGCGCCGCGGTCACGCCGGGGACGTCGTACAGCTACAGCAACCCCGGCTTCAACACGCTGGGTGCGCTGATCGAGATCGCCTCCGGGCGGCCGCTCGCGGATTTCCTGCGCGACGAGATCTACAAGCCGCTCGGCATGGTCGACACCTACAACCACGAGACCAGGGCGGTGCTCGGCGACAAGCTCGGCCGCATGGGCGCCGTGTACTACGAGCGCAAGAACGGCCAGTGGAAGGCGGGGTGGAAGCCGGGCGATCCGCCGCAGGTCCCGTTCGTGCGCGCCTCCGGCGGGCTCATCTCGACGGCATGGGACTACGCGATCTTCCTCCAGACGTTCCTGAACGGCGGGGTCTACGGCGACGTCCGCATCCTCAAGCCGGAGACCGTGAAGCTCATGACCACGCGGCACACGCCGGCGGACGGCCCGGCCTACGGCTACGGCTGGATGCTCGGCGACGACGGCACCTACTCCCACAGCGGCTCCGACGGCACGTTCGCGTGGGTCGACCCGGCCAACGACGTCATCGGCGTCGTCCTCACGCAGACGCCGCGCGGGCACAACCCGCGGCGGAAGTTCGTGGAGCTGGTGAAGCTGTCGATCGAGGAGGCGCAGCGGCCGGTGAGCTGACCGCTCGCGTCGCCGCGCTCGGCGCCCGCGGAAGCGCCCGTCCGATCCGCCGCCCAGCGCTCCGCGCCGCGCTCAGCGCCCGCGGAGGAGCCACCACACGCGTCGCCCGTAGATGCGGGCCAGGCGCGGGAGCGACGCGCCGGCGGAGGCGGGCCAGACGGCGTGGGCGCCGCGGCGGAGCCGCTCAGCGGGCGTGGCGGCCCACATGAAGCGCTCCTCGAGCGAGAGGCCGTCGAGGCGCTGGGCGGTGGCGGGCGTGAGTCGGGCGAGGACGCGGTGCATGGCCGGCGTTGCGTCGGCGGCGAGGCGCTCGCGCGCGGCGGGCGGCACGGTGCCGGGCGCGAGGTGCTCGGCCAGCTCGAGCGCCGGGTAGGCGAAGCGCAGCCCGCCCGCCTCCGCCAGCGCGTCCAGCAGCGCGCCCCAGTCGAGCGCCCCGGCGGCCGCGTCGCGCCGGATCACGAGCACCAGCTCGACCAGCCGCACGAGGCTGAGCTGGTGCAGCCCCTCGCCGGCGTGCACCGCCAGGAGCGCCGCGAGCACGGGCTGCGCGAGCACACGGCCGCAGGCCGCGGGCCCCGCCGGGCCCGGCGCGAACCCCGCCGCCGCCGCCACCCGGTCGAGCCGGACCGCGCGCACGCCGAAGAAGTTGCGGTCGAGCGACGCGTGCAGGTCCACGCCGTACGGGTCCTCCGCGTGCGAGAGCCAGAGGCTCCGCAGCCGCGTCGGCGAATCCGGCGGCCGCCACTCCCGCCGGTACGGCCGGCGCTGCGCCGGCCCGGCGCGGTACCCCGCGTCCCGCAGCGCGCGCTCCGCATCGGCCAGCCGCGCCGGGTGCACCGCCACGTCCACGTCCGCCAGCGGGCGCGTGCCCGGCTCCGGGAAGTACGCCCACGCCGTGTGCCCGCCCTTCAGCACGACCGGCCCGGCGCCGGCCGCCGCCAGCACGCCGACCACCCGTTCCAGCGCCGCGCCGACCCGCGCCGCCCGCCGCCGCGCATGCCGCAGGTGCAGCCGCAGCAGCGCGGCCTCCTGCTCCCC
>JADGGV010000342.1 GCA_019689775.1 Gemmatimonadota bacterium | reverse complement strand
CCGTCGGCGCCCCCGCCCCGCCCCGCTCCGCCTCCTCGCGCCGTGCCTCCTTCTCGATCCCGACCAGCGCGGCGGGGGCGATCCAGCCGTGCTCGGCGGCGTGGCGCGCGGCGGCGAGCGTGTCGTCCGCCAGCACGAGCGCGCTGCCGGCGGCGACGACCTCCTCGGCGAGCGCGCGGATCGCGTCGCCGCGCGGGCCGACGGGGGTCACGTTGCGGATGTAGGCGGCGGCGATGCGGCCGGGGTGGCGGTGGATGACCTCGTGGTAGATCTCGGGGTCCTCCTGGCCGCTGTCGCCGATCAGCACGAACGGGAGCGTGGGGTAGGTCTCGAGGATGCGCTCGATGGCGGCGAGCTTGTGCGCGCGGTGGCCGAGCGGGAGCAGCTCCTCGCGGCGGATCCCCCAGTCGCGGAGCAGGAGCGGGCCGGCCGGGATGCCGTGGATGTCGAGCACCTGCTCGAGCACGTCGTACAGGTTCCACGGGCTGCTGGAGACGTAGAAGAGCGGGTTGCCCTCGTCGCCGCGGGCGCCGCGGTGCAGCGCGCGGTAGAACGCGGCGACGCCCGGGAACGGCAGGCGCGTGTGCGCGTTGCCGAGCAGGATCTGCTTCAGCATGCGCACGAGGTCGGTGGCGTCGGTCTGGACGACGGTGTCGTCGAGGTCGCTGACGACGCCGACCCTCGCGGTGGGCGTGGGCACGAGCACGCGTGCCTCGGCGGGCGGCGCCGCGGCCGGCTCGTCGGGCAGCTCGAGGCGCACCGTGTGCCAGGGCGTCGCCGGGTCGAGCGGGCCGGCGGGGAGCCAGGCGCGCACGTGTCCCTCCTCGTCCGCGGTCACGTCGCGCGCGGCGCCGTCCGGGAGCAGGACGCGCACGCGCGCGTGCGGCACCTCGTCGCTCTCGAGGCGCCGCAGCGTGGCGGCCAGGTTCTTCCACCAGGGCGACGCCGCGTCCGCCGGCTCCGGCGGCGGGTCCTCGAGCACGCGCGCGAGGACGAGCACGCGCCCGTCGGCGCCGTAGCCGCGGTACGGGACGACGCGCGCCGGCCGCCGGTCCGTACGCCGCGCGCGCACCCGCGCCCGCGCCTCGTCCACCCGCGTCTCCAGCTCCGCCGTCAGCTCGCGCAGCACCCGCTTCCAGTCGGCCATTCGGTCTCCGCTCCGGGCACGGTACACATCGCTGGTTCAAGCGACCCGGGTCGCCCGCCTCAGGTGCCGGACGCGCTCCGCTCACAGCTTACGCGCCGTGACGGACGGAGGCCGACACCCACACACCCGGAGAACGATATGACGATCGGCATCGCAGGTCGAATCGGCGGGCGCGGCCGCGGGGTGCGGACGCTGCCCGGCGCGCGCGGCGTCGCCGCGCTGCTGCTCCTGGCCGCGGCCGCCTGCTCGGAGGGCGCGAAGGATCCGACGGGCGGCACGAACAATCCCCCGCCGGCGCCGCCGCCGGACACCGTCGTCGCCTCGGTCGACGTGAGCCCGGCCACGCTCGAGCTGTCGGTGGGCGAGACGAAGCAGTTCCAGGCGACGCCGAAGACGGCGAAGGGCGCGACGCTGTCGAAGCCGGTCGCGTGGCGCAGCACGGACACGACGATCGCGACGGTGAGCGCGCAGGGGCTGGTGAAGGCGCTGAAGGTCGGGCAGGTCTCGATCGTGGCGAGCGCGGCGGGGAAGGACGGCAGCGCGCCGGTCCGCGTCGTCGGCATCCCGGAGATCGTCGTCACGAGCCCGACGGTGGCGATCGAGAGCATGGCCGGCGCGCTCAGCCCGGAGCCGAAGACGGTGGGCGTGAACGGGCAGGGCGGCACGGTGACCGGCCTCGCCGTGCAGGTCGCCTACGCGCCCGGGCTGCCGGCGGGGTGGCTGACGGCGTCGCTGAGCGGCACGACCACGAACGCGACGCTGAGCCTGAAGGCCGAGACCGGGCTGCTCCCGGCCGCGACGTACAATGCCACCGTGACGATCCGCGCGGCGCGGGCGGACATCGCGCCGAAGACGGTGAACGTCGTCTTCACGGTGAAGCCGCGCCCGCCGATCACGACGGCGAGCGACCGGCACACCTGCGCGCTGAACCGTGACGCCGAGGTCTTCTGCTGGGGCTACAACAACACGGGGCAGGCCGTGGTGGGCGGCGCGCAGACCATCCTCTCGCCCACGCAGATCATGCCCGACAAGCGCTTCGTCCAGGTCACGGCGGGCGAGCTGTTCACCTGCGTGCTGCACGCCACCGGCAAGACGTACTGCTGGGGCACCGGCTACCTGGGCGGCGGCGTCGCGAGCACGAAGGGCCCGATCACGGAGGTGAACGGTCCGGCGTTCGCGAGCATCGCGGCGGGCTACCGGCACGTGTGCGGGCTGACGGCGGCGGGCGAGGCGTACTGCTGGGGGATTAACCCGTACGGCCAGCTCGGCGACGGCACGAAGACCGACCGGCCGACGCCGGTGCGCGTGGCGGGCGGGCTGAAGTTCACGACGCTGACGGCTGGCGAGTCGCACACCTGCGGGCTGACCGCGGCGGGCGAGGCGTACTGCTGGGGCGCGGGGCTCTACGGCGTGCTCGGCAACAACGCGACGACGGACGCGACGTCGCCCACGAAGGTCGCCGGCGCGGTCGCGTTCGCCGCGATCGAGGCCGGGAAGTCGCACACCTGCGCGCTGACGGCGGCCGGTCAGGCCTACTGCTGGGGGTACGGCGGCCTGGCCCAGCTCGGCGACGGCGCGCGCGAGAACCGCTCGGCGCCCGTGGCCATCGGCGGCGCGCTCCGCTTCTCCCGCATCACGGGCGGCGACTCGCAGACGTGCGCGATCGCGACGAGCGGCGAGGCGTACTGCTGGGGCTACAACAGCAAGGGCTACCTCGGCACCGGCACGACGAACTACGAGCTGACGCCGGCGCGCGTGCTCGGCGCGCAGCAGTGGAGGGCGATCGGTTCCGGCAACAGCCAGACGTGCGCGGCGACCGTGCAGGACACGTTCTTCTGCTGGGGCTTCAACCAGAACGGCGCCGTGGGCGACGGCTCGACCGCCGACCGCGCGCAGCCGGTGCAGATCACGCTGAAGCGGTAGCGGCCGGGGCCGGCCGGGCTCGCCGGGCGGTACGCCGGCGGGCCCGTCGGGCCGGGGCCCGGGGGGCGCCCCCCCCCCCCCCCCCCCGGGCGCCCCCGCGGGGGGGGCGCGGGGGGGCGGCCGGGGGGGGCGGCGCGCCCGCCGCGCGGTGGCGCCACACGGGCCGGCCGGGCCGCGCGGCCCGGGTCTCGCAGCCGGCGCGTCGCTTGTGCCGCAGGCGGGCCGGTCTATCTTGAACCATGGCTCCTCATTCCCCGCAGCCCCGGGGTCCCCATGTTCCGACGCTCCCTCTCCTCCCTCGGTATCGCGCTGGCCGGCGCGGCGCTCGCCGCGAGCGCCGTCGGCGCCATGTTCCTCGTCGGCGCGCTGCTGTTCGCCGTGCTCGTCGTCGGGGTGTCGTGGCTGGGGCTGCGCGCGCTCTGGGACGCGGACGACGACGACGGCGGAGGCGACGACGGCGGCGGCGGCCGTCGCCGGCCCCGCCCGGGGCCGGGCGGCATCGATATCGGCGCCGAGCCGGTCGGCGCCTGGCTGCGCGGCGCGATCCGGCTGGTGCGGCGCCGGACGCGGACCTGAGGGCGGGGTCGGGGTGGATCGGCGGACGGCGGACGCCGCCGGCGCTCAGCGCGGACCCAGCACGCCGGCGGTGATCAGGTCGCCGTAACCGCGGATGCGACCGGCGTCCCACGCGGCCACGAGCGAGTCGAGCGGCTGGAGGAGCTGCGTGCTGGCGAAGCCGGGGACCGTCTGCGGCAGCGGCCGGCGGAAGACGCTGCGGATCAGCACGGCGCGCGGCGCGCGCGGCAGTCGCTTCACGTTCTCGACGAACGCCTCGAGCTTCCCTTCCCGCGCCAGATAGAACTCCACGTTCGAGACGTAGTAGGCGCTGACGGCGAGGCCGCGCTCCTTCAGGAACGCGGCGATGGCGGAGAGCGCGCGCTCGCCGGCGAGGTCGCCGACGACGGGGACGACGCGTCCGCTGCGCTCGAGCGCGCGCACGACCCGGAACGCGTCGTCGCTGGCGAGGTAGCCGGCGAGGCGGCCGTCCAGGTCGCGCGCGAGCACGAGGTCGCGCAGCGTCGGGTAGTACGGCTGCGACGCCCGGCCGAAGCTCTCGAAGCGCAAATCCAGCCCGGCCTGGGCGAACGCGGTGTGGAAGCGGTGGATCGTCTCGAGGTCCTTCGCCGACAGCGGGACGCCGTACGCCCGCAGCCGCGCGCGGATGCGCGCCGCCGCGGCCTCGAACGCGTCCCGCGACATCGGCGTGCGGTCCAGGTAGGCGACAATGTCGGCGATCGGCTGGCGCGGGTCGCGCCGCGCCGGCACCGGCCGGCCGAGGAGGAGCCCGAGGTACTCCATGCGGTCGGTCGCCAGGTCGAACAGCGCGCGGAACAGGAGCTGCTCCAGCAGGTTGTCCCGCCGGATGTCGACGATGATGGCCAGCTCCGGCCGCACCCGCGCGATGTAGGAGAAGTTCTGGTCCGGCCCCACGCCGATGTAGACGCCGCCGCGCACGCCGTAGCGCTCGAGCGCGCCGACGACGTGCAGGTAGGAGGCCTCGTTCGAGATCAGGTTGTCGGTGTCGAAGTAGCCGCCGGGCTCGGAGAGCCGCTCGACCAGCGCGGCGAACGGGGTGGCGGGCGCCGCGCGGGTGGCCGGCTCCTGCGCGGCCGCGGGCGCGGGCGGGCGGAGCGCGAGGAGCGCCGCGGCCAGGAGG
>JADGGV010000341.1 GCA_019689775.1 Gemmatimonadota bacterium | reverse complement strand
GTGGAGGCGTTGGGGCTGGATCGGGCGGGCGAGTTCCTGGAGCTGGCGGCGACGCTGGTGCGGATCAAGGTGCAGATGCTGTTGCCGCGGCCGCTGGACGCGGACGGCGAGCAGGAGGATCCGCGGGCGGAGCTGGTGCGGCGGCTGCTGGAGTACGAGCATTTCCGGGAGGTGGCGCGGCGGCTGGAGGCGGGCGAGGCGGAGCGGTCGCGGTACTTCGGGCGGGGCTTCGTGCCGCCGCGGCCGGAGCCGCGCCGGGAGGAGGTGCCGCTCGAGGTCGAGTGGGCGGACGTCTGGGCGGCGGCGCTGCGGGTGGGCGAGCGGGCGAGCCCGCCGGCGGACCACCGGGTGCGGCCGCGGGCGGTGCCGCTCGAGGACAAGATCGCCCTGATCACGGAGGCGCTGGGGCGGCTGGCGCGCGTGCAGTTCCGTCATCTGGTGGTGCCGTTCGGGGACCGGCTGCACGCCGTGGTCACGTTCCTGGCGGGGCTGGAGCTGACGCGGCGCCGGTTTGCGCGGCTGCGGCAGCGGGCGCCGTTCGCGGAGCTGTGGATCTACCGGCGCGAGCCGGCGGACGCGCGGGACGCGGAGCACGAGGCGCTGGCGGGGGCGGTATCGATGGACGAGTCGGAGGCGGCATGAGGCCCTCGCGGATCGTCGAGGCGCTGCTGTTCGCGAGCGACGCGCCGCTGTCGGCGGCGGACCTGGCGCGGGGCGACGAGTCGCTGGACGAGGAGCAGGTTGAGGCGGCGATCGCGGAGCTGCGCGCCGAGTACGAGGCGGAAGGGCGGGCGTTCCAGGTCTACGAGCTCGGCGGCGGCTACCAGATCCTGACGCGGCCGGAGTTCGCGCCGTACCTCGAGCGGTTCGACACCGTGCCGCGGAGCGGCCGACTCTCGAGCCCGGCGTTGGAGGTGCTGGCGGTGATCGCCTACCGGCAGCCGATCGGGCGGGCGGAGATCGAGGAGATCCGCGGCGTCGGCTCGGCGGGTGTGCTGCGGACGCTGCTGGAGCGGGGGCTGGTCGAGGTCGTCGGACGCGCGGACGGGTTGGGCCGGCCGCTGCTCTACGGCACGACGGCGCGCTTCCTGGAGCACTTCGGCTTCCGCTCGCTGGACGATCTCCCGCGCCCGGACGAGCTGCCCGTGGTCCTGCGGACGCCGGCGCCGGCCGAGCGGCCGCCGTCGGTCCCGGCGTGAGGCGGGCGCATGACGGAGCCGATCCGCCTTCAGCGCTTCCTCTCCCAGGCCGGCGTGGCCTCGCGGCGGCGGGCGGAGGAGCTGATCCGCGCGGGGCGCGTGCGGGTCGACGGCGTGGTGGTCACGGAACTGGGCGGGCGCGTCGACCCGGAGACGGCGCGCGTCGAGGTCGACGGCCGCCGCGTGCGCCCCGTCGCCCGGCGCTGGATCGCGCTGCACAAGCCGGTCGGCTACGTCACGACGCGGAAGGACCCCGAGGGGCGCCCCACCATCTACGATCTGCTGCCGAGCGAATTCCACGGGCTGTTCTACGTGGGCCGCCTCGACTACAACAGCGAGGGGCTGGTGCTGCTGACGAACGACGGCGACGGCGCGCACCGGCTCACGCACCCGCGCTACGGCGTGGAGCGCGTCTACGAGGTGGACGTGGAGGGCCAGGTTCCGGCGGCGGCGCTGCGGCGGCTGGAGACGGGCGTGATGCTCGAGGACGGTCCGGCGCGCGCGGAGCGGGCGATCCGCCGCCCGGGCGCCGAGCCCGGCACGTCGCGGCTGCACGTCACGCTGCGGGAGGGGCGGAAGCGGGAGGTGAGGCGCATGCTCCAGGCGATCGGCCATCCGGTGCGCCGGCTCGTGCGCATCCAGTACGGTGCGGTGAAGCTCGGCGCCCTCGCTCCCGGAGCGTGGCGCCACCTGACATCCAACGAAACGCTGGCGCTCTCGGCGGTGGGCCGGGACGGCGCGTAGCGGGAGGAACGGGCCCGATGGAGCTGGGCGGCCGGAACATCCTGATCCTTGGGGGCGCGGGGCTGGTGGGGATGGCCGTCGCGCGGAAGCTGCTGGCGTTCGCACCCGCGCGGGTGGTGCTGAGCGGGCTGACGCGGCGCGAGGCGGAGTCGGCGGTGGCGGAGCTGCTCGCCGAGGGCGGTGTGCCGGCCGGGACGACGGTCGAGCCCGCCTGGGGCGACATCTTCGTGCCGGAGGCGTTAAAGGATCGGCCGCGCGCGGAGATCCTGGCCTCACCGGAGGCGCGGGCGCTGCTGCTCGACGACCTCTACGGCGAGCTGACGGACGACGTCGTCCGACGCTCGGCGCTCGGCGCGCTGCTGCTGCGCACGCGTCCCGAGGTCATCGTCGACTGCGTGAACACGGCGACGGCGTTCGCCTACCAGAACATCTTCGAGAGCGCGGCGCGGCTGCGCGCGGCGGCCGGGCGGGGCACGGCGGACACGGACGCGGTCGAGGCGCACCTGGCCACCCTCTACTTCCCGCAGCTCATCCGCCACGTGCAAATCGCGCTCGAGGCGATGCGGCGCGTCGGCACGCGGGCGTACGTGAAGGTCGGCACGGCCGGCACCGGTGGCATGGGGCTGAACATCCCGTTCACGCACTCGGAGGAGCGGCCGAGCCGGATGCTGCTGGCCAAGTCGGGCGTGGCCGGCGCGCACACGCTGCTGCTCTACCTGATGGCGCGGACGCCGGGCGCGCCGGCGGTCAAGGAGATCAAGCCGACGGCCGCCGTGAGCTGGAGACGGATCGCGTTCGGCGAGGTGCTGCGCCGGGGCCGCCCCGTGCCGTGCCACGACGCGGTGGCGCCGGTGCCGCTGGCGGAGGCGTTCATGGGCGACGTCGCCCGGCTGAGCGCGCCGACCGGCACGACGCTGCGCGGCGTCTTCCTCGATTCCGGCGAGAACGGCCTCTTCTCGCTCGGCGAGTTCGAGACGTTGACCGCGCTCGGGCTGATGGAGTTCATCACGCCGGAGGAGATCGCCGAGAACGTGGTGCGTGAGCTGCGCGGCTCGCCGACGGGCCGCGACGTCGTGGCGGCACTCGACGCGGCGACGTCGGGGCCGACCTACCGGGCGGGCGTGCTGCGCCAGGTCGCGCTCGAGGAGATGGAGGCGCTGGAGCGGGAGCACGGCGTGGAGGCCGTCGCCTACGAGATGCTCGGGCCGCCGCGCCTCTCGAAGTTGCTCTTCGAGGCGGCGATCCTGGCGCGGCTCTTCCCGGACCTGGGCGCGGCCGCCGCGCTCGACCCCGAGCAAACGGCAGAGCGGGCCGCCGCGCTGATCACCGAGGACGCCGAGCTGCGCGTGCGCATCCTGACGATCGGCCTGCCGATCCTGCTGCCGGACGGCGCCCGCGTGCTGCGCGGCCCGGACGTGAAGGTGGCGCCCGAACCCGGCCAGTCCCCCGACGACCCGCGGCTGGCGGACAACGGCTGGATCGACCTGCGCCCGTCGAACTGGCTGCGCTGGCGCGAGCGCGCGGACCGGATCCTGCGCGAGCTGCGCGCCTCGCCGGCGCCGCGCGAGGGCTCACGCTCCGACATCACGCCCGGCAACCGGCGCATGCGGCTGCGCCCGGGCAGCCTCGTCGCCTGGATCTTCCGCAACGAGGACCACGGCGAGCGGATCAAGCGCTGACGGCCGCGCCGCGTCGCGGCGCATCGGAGAGCCCTCTCCCACTCCGCTTCTCGTCGTTGCCTGGATCTTGCTCGGGCGTCGAGCGTACGAACAGGCCGGTGCCACACTCGAACTTCCGCGGAGGAACGCGTGGACGGATCCACGGGGACGCTGGCGACGACCGGCGCGGGGCGCGAGCTGGCCGCGCGGCTGACGCATGAGCTGCACAAGCGGGTCGTCGGCCAGGACTACATGATCGAGCGGTTGCTCATCGGCCTGCTGACCGGCGGGCACGTGCTGCTGGAGGGCGTGCCGGGGCTGGCGAAGACGTTGACCGTCCGGTCGCTCGCGGACTCGATCCACGCCGCGTTCCACCGCATCCAGTTCACGCCCGATCTGCTCCCCGCCGACGTCGTCGGCACCATGGTTTACGATCAGCGCAGCGGCGATTTCCTGCCGCGGAAGGGGCCGATCTTCGCGAACCTGGTCCTGGCGGACGAGATCAACCGCGCTCCGCCGAAGGTGCAGTCGGCGCTGCTGGAGGCGATGCAGGAGCGCCAGGTCACGATCGGCGGCGAGACGTTCCCGCTACCGGAGCCGTTCCTCGTCCTGGCGACGCAGAACCCGATCGAGCAGGAGGGCACGTACCCGCTGCCGGAGGCGCAGGTCGATCGCTTCATGCTGAAGCTGCGCGTCGGCTACCCGGGCAAGGAGAGCGAGAAGGAGATCATGCGGCGCATGGCGGGGCACGAGCCGGCGCCGCTGGCGGCGGTGGCCACGCCCGAGGACATCTTCGCCGCCCGGCGCGAGATCGGCGCCCTCTACATGGACGAGAAGATCGCCGACTACATCGTCGACATCGTGCACTGCTCGCGGAACCCGGGCGAGTACGGGCTGGCGGAGCTGGAGCCGCTGATCGAGTACGGCGCCTCGCCGCGGGCCACGATCTTCCTGGCCGTCTGCGCCCGGGCGCACGCCTACCTCCAGGGGCGCGGCTACGTGCTGCCGGAGGACGTGAAGGCGATCGGCGCGGACGTGCTCCGGCACCGCATCATCACGAGCTACGAGGCGGAGGCGGAGGAGATGACGGCCGACGACATCGTGGCGCGCATCTTCGACACGGTCCAGGTGCCCTGAGGGCGCGCATGGCCTGGGGGCTGTTCCGCCGCCGTACCTCCGAGCGGGGGGGCGGGGGAG